>JAPLSF010000186.1 GCA_026398785.1 Pseudomonadota bacterium
GTCTCGCGCTCGAACTTGTCCGGGTCGATCTTCTGGGAACCGGCGAGGTGCAGCTTCATGTCGACGAGCGCACTCGACAGGTACTCGACCGTCTTGAAGCCCTGGTTGAATCTGTTCGCCGCCTCGAGCTTGGCCACCAGCTCGCGCGGGATCGGCTTGCCGGTCTGGTAGTGCAGCGCGTAGCGGTTGAGGATTTCAGGCGTAGACAGCCAGTGCTCGAGCAGTTGCGAGGGAAACTCGACGTAGTCACGCGGGACCGCAGTGCCCGCCACCGACGGATAGTTCACGTTTGAGCTCAGGCCGTGCAGCGCGTGGCCAAATTCGTGGAACAGCGTGGTCGCGTCCTCCCAACTGATCAGGACCGGTTCGCCGGGCTTGCCCTTCACGAAGTTGGAGTTGTTCGAGACGATCGTCTTGACGTCGCCGTCGAATCTTTCCTGCGTGCGGTATGCGTTCATCCACGCACCCGAGCGCTTGCCCTTGCGCGCGTACGGGTCGCCCTTGCGCGCGTACGGGTCGAAGTACCAGAGGCCGATCAGTTCGCCCTTCGCGCTGGTGACTTCCCAGACGCGCACGTCGGGGTGGTACACCGGCACCTTGGTCGCGTCGACGGGCTTGAAGTGGAAACCGAACAGCTCCTGCGCCATGTAGAACATGCCTTCGCGCAGGTTCTCGAGCTGCAGGTACGGCGTGACCTGGGTCTCGTCGAGGTCGTACTTCGCCTTGCGCACCTTTTCGGCGTAATAGCGGTAGTCCCACGGCTCGATCCTGATGCCGGCCTTCTCGGTGTCGGCGATCTGCTGCATGTCCGCGACTTCTTCGTGGACCCGCGCGACCGCCGGCGTCCAGACCGCTTCCATGAGTTCCATGGCGCGTTCGGGCGTCTTCGCCATCGTGTTCTCGAGGCGCCAGTGTGCGTGCGTCGGGAAGCCGAGCAGCTGCGCACGTTCGGCCCGCAGTTGCAGGATCTGCGTGATGGCGGCGTTGTTGTCGGTTGCGCCGCCGCTGTCGCCACGGTTGACGAACATGCGCCAGGCCTGCTCGCGCAGCGCGCGGTTATCGGAATACGTCAGGAACGGCTCGATGCTCGAACGCGTGTTGGCGATCGCCCACTTGCCCTTCTGGCCGCGGCCTGCGGCGCCCTGCGCCATGCCGTCGCGCACGCCCTGCGGCAGCCCGGCAAGATCGGACTCTTTGTCGAGGTAGATGACGCCTTCGTTCTCGTCCTTCAGCACGTTCTGGCCGAAGGCCGTGAACAGCTTCGCCAGTTCCTGGTTGATCTCTGCCGTGCGCTTCTTGCCCGCCGCATCCAGCCTGGCGCCGGCACGCACGAAGTTCGTGTAGTAGACCCAGGTCAGGCGCTGCTGTTCGGGCGTGAGCCCCGCGGTTTCGCGCGTCTCGTAGACTTTCGCGATGCGCTCGAACAGCGGTTGGTTCTGCGTAATCTGATCGCTGAACGCGGCCAGCTTCGGTGCCATCTCGCGCTCGACGGCCTGTACGGCTTCGTCGTTCAGCGTCGAACTGTAGACGCCGTAGACGGTGCTGACACGATCGAGGGTGCGGCCGGTGCGCTCCATCGCTGCGATCGTGTTCGCGAACGTCGGCGCGGCCGGATCGCTGGCGACGCGATCGATCTCGGCGAGTTGCCGGGTCATGCCCGCTTCAAGCGCAGGCTGCAGGTCGGCGACCTTGACCTTGTCGAACGGCGGAATACCACCGTACGGCCCCGTCCACGGGGCGAGCAGCACGTTGGCAGGAACAGCGGACGTGTCGGTGGACTTCATTTCGGCAGCGTCAAGCGCAGCAACGGTCAGCAGCGCGCAAGCGCCGGCAGTGGCCAGCAAGGTCTTCATGGACGGGTCGGCCCTCGGGTCGGATCGTGCCGCGGGCACGGGGGCGCCAAGGGTACCCGACCTGACCCGTGGCCCCAACCCGCGCTGGCTGCGCTTCGTCGCGCCGCCCGCACCGTTCGGCGCGAGCAGGGCTGCGAGACGCATGCCGCGGACCTCAGGTCCTTTCCCAGAGCAGGTCGGAATGCTGCCGGATCGCCGTGTCGAGCATGTCGAGCAGTGGAACGGCGCGCAGGCGGAGCTGGATGGGCGGCTCGCGCCGCTCGTCGTCTTCGTCCGCCGTGCGACCGGGTTCCGCAGCCGGCGGAGCCGGCGACAGTTCGTCGCCGTGCTGCAGGAGCCCGGCCAACAGTTGTCCAAAGCGGGTCGAGAACTTGACGAGCATGACTGCAGCAGCCTCTCGAGGATGGGCAGGCGAGGGACAACCTCGACCCGTTCGAATCATAGCCTGCCTGCGGAATTCTCTGCTTGATTCGTCCCCCGCACCCTGTAGATTTTCACTCATGAATCCAACGGCAGCAGCCATGATCAAGGCTCCACGCGCTGCGCTTGCCGTGGCGGTTGCGCTGGCTGCTACCCCGGCCTTCGCGGCCGACCCGGTGCCGCCGGTACCGAGTTCGCCTCTGCGCACGATGAGCGAAGTCCTGGCGGCGACCACGCCCGCCGACTGGCGCCCTCTCGATCCCGAGAACACGCTGTACCTGCAGCTGCCGCAGGGAAGGGTGGTGATCGAGCTCGCCCCCGCCTTTGCACCGCAACATGCGGACAATCTGCGCCAGCTCGCGCGCGGGAAATACTTCGACGGCCTGGCAATCGTCCGCTCGCAGGACAATTTCGTGGTGCAGTGGGGCGACCCGGACGGCAAGCGCAGCCTGGGTGCAGCCCGCGACAAGCTGCCTCCCGAGTTCACGGTCAAGATGACGCCTGCGCTGCCCTTCGAGCCGCTGCCGGATCGCGACGGTTACGCGCCAGAGGTCGGGTTCAGCCAGGGCTTCCCCGCCGGTCGCGACCCCGCCAAGGGCGAGGCGTGGCTGGCCCATTGTTACGCGATGGTGGGTGCCGGCCGCGGCAATGAGGCCGACAGTGGCAGCGGCGCGGAACTGTACGTGGTCACGGGCCACGCCCCGCGCCAGCTCGACCGCAACATTGCGCTGGTGGGGCGCGTGGTGCAGGGTATGGAACTGCTGGCTACGCAGCCGCGTGGATCCGGTCCAATGGGTTTCTACGAACAGGTCGAACAGTACGTGCCGATCACGAGTGTTCGGGTCGCGGCGGACGTACCGGCGGCGGAGCGCGCGAACCTTGAAATCCTGCGCACCGACACCGAACGGTTTCGGCAGCTGGTCGAGGCGCGGCGCAACCGTCGCGACGACTGGTACCTCGTGCCGGCTGGCTACATCGATCTCTGCAACGTACCGATTGTCGCGCGGCCCCGACCTTAGCCGCCCGGTCGATCGTCAGCTTCGGGGGAAGCAGTCATGGAAAGAATCTGGCTCAAGCACTATCCGCCCGGCGTCCCGCACGACGTCGACCTCTCGCAGTACTCCTCGCTGGTCGACCTGATCGACCACGGCTTCCGCGAGCACGCCTCGCGCAACGCATACGCGTACATGGACCGGTTCTTCACCTTCGGTGAAATCGACCGTTACTCCGCGGCCTTCGCCTCGTGGTTGCAGTCGCAGGGCCTCGCCAGGGGCGCGCGCGTCGCGATCATGATGCCGAACGTGGTGCAGTACCCGATCGCACTGGCGGGCGTGCTGCGCGCTGGTTACGTCGTGGTCAACGTCAATCCGCTGTACACGCCGCGCGAGCTGGAGCACCAGCTCAAGGACTCCGGCGCCGAAGCGATCGTGATCCTCGAGAATTTCGCTGCGACACTGCAGCAGGTGATTGCGCGCACCGCGATCAAGCAGGTCGTCGTCGCGTCGCTGGGCGAAATGCTCGGGTTCCCGAAGAGCGCGATCGTCAATTTTGCGGTGCGCCGTGTGAAGAAAATGGTGCCCGGGTATTCGCTGCCGGGGCACGTCAAGTTCACCGAGACGCTCGATGCCGGCGCGCGCCGCAAGCTCGACCCCGTCGCCGTCACGCAGCAGGACACCGCATTCCTGCAATACACGGGCGGGACCACCGGTGTGTCGAAAGGGGCAACCCTCACGCACGGCAATCTGGTCGCCAACGTGCTGCAGATGGAAGCCTGGATCGTGCCCGCGCTGCAGGACACTGCGCGCGGACCGGTGCCCGGCCAGTTCGTCTACATCTGCGCGCTGCCGCTGTACCACGTGTTCGCGCTGGTCGTGAACTGCCTCTTCGGCATGCGCATCGGCACGCTCAACGTGCTGGTCACCAATCCGCGGGACATTTCCGGCTTCGTCAAGGAACTGGCCAAGTACAAGTTCAACGTGCTGCCGGGCGTCAACACGCTCTATAACGCGCTGCTCGAGAACGAGGACTTCCGCAAGCTCGATTTTTCGAGCCTGCGCGTAGCCAACGGCGGGGGCATGGCCGTGCAGAAAGCGACGAGCGAGAGATGGCTGGCGCTCACCGGTGTGCCGATCATCGAAGGCTACGGCCTTTCGGAGACGTCGCCGGTCGCAACCTGCAATCCGATTCTCAACCGTGACTACAACGGCACGATCGGCCTGCCGTTTCCCAGCACCGAGATCCAGATCCTCGACGATGCGGGGCAACCCGTGCCGCTCGGCCAGCCGGGCGAAATCGCGATTCGCGGCCCGCAGGTGATGGCGGGTTACTGGAACCGTCCGGACGAAACCGAGAAGGTGATGACGCCCGACGGGTTCTTCAAGTCGGGCGACATCGGCATCATGGACGAGCGCGGGTACATCAAGATCGTCGACCGCAAGAAAGACATGATCCTGGTGTCGGGCTTCAACGTGTACCCGAACGAAATCGAGCAGGTGATCACGACGCATCCCGGCGTCGTGGAGTGCGCTGCCATCGGCGTGCCCGATGAGCGGTCCGGCGAGGCCGTCAAGGTGTTCGTCGTGCGCAAGGATCCCGCGCTCACCGTCGAGCAGCTCATGGAGTTCTGCAAGACGAACTTCACAGGCTACAAGAAGCCGAAATACATCGAGTTCCGCGATGAGCTGCCGAAGAGCAACGTCGGCAAGATCTTGCGGCGCGAGCTCAGGGACGAGGCGGTCGCCGCTGCTCACGCACGGAGTGCGTGAGGGAGGAAGGGGAGGAAGGGGCGGAACTTCGACTAACTCCTTCCTCAACTTCCTCTACTTCCTCTACTTCCTCTACTTCCTGCCCTTCCTCCCCTTCTCGCGGCCTACTGCCCGCGGAAGACCGGCGGACGCCGCTGCATGAAAGCCTGCATCGCCTCGCCGAGGTCCTCGGAGTGCAGGAACGCGGCGTTCCACACGGCGACGTAGTCGAGGTTGGCGTCCACTTCGCGGCGTGATGCGTGTCCCAGCACGTGCTTCGAGCCTTGCACGGCGAGCGGTGAATTCGCCGCGATGGTTGCTGCCAGTTCACGCGCACGTGCCATCAGTGCCGCCGGATCCGGCAGCACGTCGTTGAGCAGCTGTACCTCGCGTGCGCGCTGCGCACTGTAATCGGCGCCGGTGAAAATCCATTCGCGTGCGGCGCCGTCGCCGATCACGCGCGGCAGTCGCTGCAGCGAGCCGACGTCGGCCACCATCGCGATGCGCGTCTCCCGCACGGAGAACGTCGCTTCCGCCGAGGCCAGCCGGATGTCGCACGCGGTGATCAGGTCCATGCCCGCGCCGATGCACGCGCCGTGCGCCGCCGCGATGACGGGTTTGTTGGTGTTGGCGAAGCTCGAGCACGTGTCCTGGTACGCGCGAATGTCGTCGTACAGCTGACGACGCTTCGCAACGGCCGAGCCTTCGCCGCCCGAGAGTGAACCGCCTTTGCCGAGGCCCTGCGCGTGGTCCATCAGGTCGATGCCGGCGCAGAACGCCTTGCCCTTGCCGGCGAGCACGATGACGCGCACGTCCGGATCGGCATCGAGCGCCGCCACGGCCTCGGGAATGCTGTGCCACAGCGCGCGATGCAGCGCATTCAGTTTTTCGGGACGGTCGAGGAACAGGGTGGCGACGCCGCCATCACGCTCGATGGCGAGGTTGGCATAGGGCTCAGGCATGGGCGCTCTTCTTTGTGATGCGGAGAGGGGGGCGGAAGGGCAGGAAGGACAGGAAGGACAGGAAGGACAGGAAGGGTCGGAAGGAGGCGCGACTCAGTTGGTTCGCGTCCGCGTCGAGCGGCGTGCGAGGTTCATCGCGCCACGCACCAGGATGTCGGTGGCGCCAGGGGCGAGCGCACCCAGTTTCTCGAGCAGCGCGCCACCCGGCGGCACCGCGACTTCGGCCAGCTTGAGGCGGACGGCCGCGA
>JAPLSF010000269.1 GCA_026398785.1 Pseudomonadota bacterium
GTGGTCGTTCGGCGACAGGTGTAGCCGGCGACAGATGCGATCGAGCTTGGCCAGCTGCGCCTCATGCAGGCTCGCATCCGCACGCTCGAACACGGCGCACGAATACAGCATCGTCTCGTCGAGGAACAGCGCGAACAGGTCATTGCCGAGGTCGTAGTGGGCGGCGATGTTGCGGCGGCTGCCGTCAACGCTGTTGCGGTTGAACCAGTGCAGCACGCGCCGCACGGGCTCGCTGACGTAGGCGGCCGCGCCCTCGAAGGATTCCATCGCCTTGCGGTTGGCCACGAACATCCGGACGAGGGCGGTGAGATCGTCCGTGCGCCAGAGTCCGCGGATGTAGGCCTCGCCACCACCGACGGTACCGCCGAACGCTGCGTCCGCGAACGTCTGTGGATGCAGCACTTCGAGCGTCGCATGCAGATCGCACTCGACCGTACGCCGGCCATAGACGTGCCGTTCGCCTGTCCCCGGCACGATGACCGTCAGTTCGCCGTGCTGGAATTTTGCGAGTGCATTCAGGAACAGACGCTTGCCGAGCCGTTGCAGCCACGCGCCTTCTGCGCTGGAGGACTCGGGCACCCGCATTGAATCGACGGCCGGGATGATGGACGCGGTGGCCTCGCTGGTCTTGTTCATGGCGTGGTCTCGATGGGATCGATGCGGCCGGCGTGTTGCCGATGCCCGGCGCCGGTCTTGTCCGGATGCGTGAAGAGCGGCGTGCGCTTGAGCCAGAGCCGCAGCGCCTGCCAGTAGATCGCTGCCGTCACCTTGAACGTCACCAGCGGATGCCGCGCCAGCGAAGCGGCGAGTGCAGTGCCCGTGATCGGCTGCCTGCGCAGCGTCAGCGTCGCGTCGAACAGTTTGCAGCCATCCCGCCGGTTTTCCATGTGCACCGCAAGCGCGTCGTCCGGCCGCGTGAAGCGCCAGTCGTACTGCATGTCCATGGGCATGAACGGTGACACGTGGAAGTCCTTGTCGAACTCGAAGTGCAGCCGGTCCGGCGTGCCCCGGTTGGCCGATTGCGGCAGCACGTAGCAGTGGCGCTCGCCCCACGGGGTGTTGTTGATCTCCGCCACGACGGCGACCAGGTGACGATCGTCGGCATCGAAACAATAGTAGAAGTTCACGGGGTTGAAGCCGTACCCGAAGTGGCGCGGATGCGTAAGCAGCCGTACGGGCCCGTCGGCTTCGATGCCGGCGCGCTCCCGCACCAGTTGACGTATGCATTCGCCGAGGTCGCGGTCCGGATCGCCGTAGTGATCCGAGCGATGCCAGTGGGCGATCCCCCAGCGCTTGCCCGCAGACCAGAACCAGCGCCCGCGGAAAACGGTCGCGGTCTCGGCGAGGTCGAGGTACAGCAGCGCGAGCCGGTAACGGAACGCGTGTCCCGCCGGCTCGAGCCGGCGGTGCCTAACCGACCCTTGGTAGAGGCAGCTGTGCACGTTCCAGGTCCTCGCCAAAGTGCGCCAGCGCTGTCTGTGCGCTGACCACGCCGTCCTCGTGGAAACCCGATCGCCAGTATGCACCGCAGAAATACGTGCGCTGCGCGCCATTCAGCTCACGGTGCCGCGCCTGCGCGGCAACGCCGGCCGGAGTGTAGACCGGGTGCGTGTACTGGAAGGATCGCAGGATCCGGCTGGGGTCGATCGCGTCGCGGTGATTGAGCGTGACGAGGAACCGCGCCGGGGCATTGCGCAGTCCCTGCAGCACGTTCATGTCGTAGGTAAGTGCGACGGGCTCCTGCGGATCGCGCAGCAGGTGGTAATTCCATGCGGCCTGCGCCAGTTTGCGCCGCGGCAGCAGGCTGGCGTCGGTGTGCAGGATCGCCTCGTTCGCGGCATAAGGCATCGCGCCCAGCGCGTGCTGCTCGGTCGGCGTTGGCGCTTCGAGCAGCGCCAGGGCCTGGTCGGAGTGGCACGCCAGGAACACCTGATCGAACGCCTCGACTTCGCCGGCGCGCGTGCGCAGCAACACCTGGTTGGGGAGCCTGCGGATCGCGGCGATCGGCGTCGACAGCCGCACGCGGGCTTGCGCTGCCGCGAGCAGCGCACGCACGTATTCGCGCGAGCCGCCGCTCACGGTCTGCCAGACGGGCCGATCATCGACGTTGAGAAAGCCGTGGCGATCGAAGAAGCCGATGAAGAAGCGCGCCGGGAAGCCGAGCATCGCAGACGCTTCCGCCGACCAGATCGCACGACCCATCGGCACGATGTAGTTCTCGACGAACTGTCGCGAGTAGCCGCCCGTGGCGATGAATTCGCCGAGCGTCACGTCGCGTGAAGCGGGTGCGTCGAGCCACGCCTTGGCACGGGTGTTGAAGCGCAGGATATCCGCGATCATGCGCAGGAACGAGGGGCGCACGATGTTCCGGCGCTGCGCGAACAGCGAGTTGACGGACGTGCCGTTGTACTCGAGGCCCGTGCGCTCGCAGCGCAGGCTGAAGCTCATGTTCGACGGCTGCCAGGCCACGCCCAGCTCGTCCAGCATCGCGATGAAGTTGGGGTAGGTCCAGTCGTTGAAGACGATGAAGCCGGTGTCGATCGACCACTGACGGCCGCCAAACTCGACGTCGACGGTGTGGGTGTGTCCACCCGCGTAGTCCGCGGCCTCGAACAGCGTCACCTCGTGCGTGGCCGAGAGTCGCCACGTCGCATACAACCCGGCAACGCCTGCCCCGACGACGGCGATTCTCATGCGGGCGTCGCCTCGCGCACGTCGCGAATGCGGGCGGGCACGGTGTTCAGGTCCCAGATCACGCCTGTCGCCGCGAGGCCTCGCAACAGGTAGTACGTGATGTCGAATTCCCACCAGTAGAAGCCCTGGCGTACCGAACTTGGATAGTGGTGGTGGTTGTTGTGCCAGCCTTCGCCCAGCGTGATCAGCGCCAGAATTGCATTGTTGCGGCTGTCGTCCCTGGTGGGGTAGCGGCGCGAGCCCCAGCCATGACAGAGCGAGTTGATCGTGTAGGTGCCGTGGTAGCAGAGCACGGTCGAGACGAAGAAGCCCCACACCAGCAGTTGTCCGCCCGTCGTTCCGAGCGCAGGAGCGAAGCGCTCCAGCGCCATGCCGGTCAGCAGCAGGGCCAGGGCGAGCGTGAACGGCACGAGGATGTCGAAGCGATCGAGCCAGCGCAGCTCCGGGTACTGCAGCAGGTCGCGCACGCGTCGCAGGTCCGGATGGAAGTGGCGCTTCGACAGGAACCAGCCCACGTGCGCCCAGACGAAGCCGTCCTGTACCGGCGAGTGCGTGTCCTGCGGCTTGTCCGAGAACGCGTGGTGATGACGATGATGCGCGGCCCACCAGATCGGTCCACGCTGCACCGCGGACGCGCCGAGGACCGCGAACGCGAACTGCGCGGCACGCGACGTCTTGAACGACCGATGTGAGAAATAGCGGTGGTAGAAGCCGGTGATCGCGAACATGCGCACAAGGTACAAGCCGACGCAGACGGCGATGGCCGTTGCGCTCACACCGACGTAGAACGCAAACAGGCACACGAGGTGCATCAGCGCGAAGGGCACGATGCGGCCCCAGTCGACGCCGTCCACACCACCCGTTGCGCGCGGCGCCTCTGGATCGGGTTCGCCGGCGTCGAACCACTGCCGCAGTTTGTTCAGGCCGCCGCCCTGGGAATCATTCACGCGGTTGTCACTCACCTACGGGCGGCGCTGCGTTCGAGGCCGAGCAGCTGCACCCGCAGGTCGCCGACCACGCTGCGCGAATCGAGCCAGATCGACAGGAACGCGGGACCAAACGCCGGATCGTCGATCTTGCCCATGAAGCCCCGGCGATCGTAGAAACGAGTGGCCTGGCCAGGGACGACCACGGTCGTGACGTTATCACCCGGCCCGACGTCCGACCAGAACGTGCGCAGCGAAGCGAGCCAAT
>JAPLSF010000175.1 GCA_026398785.1 Pseudomonadota bacterium
GATTCAACCCTTCGCGTTATCTCGGATGTTCATGCCCTGCATTTCCAGCGCTTTTGCATCAGGCTGTTAGACGTCGCCGATCCTGAGCACCGCGATCGCGACCCGCACTTCGATCAGGAAACTCACGAACGCGGCGACCAGCGCGCACATTGCCAGCACGAACAGCAGCGCGAGCGGCGGCGCGAGATTGAGCGGAATGAACGTGCTCGAGAACAGCAGTGCGATGACGATGGCCACCAGCAGCGCGGCGACGGTGCCGAGCGTGATCGCAATGTTGATGTAGCGAGCGCGGTTCGACAGCGCCTGCAGCTGGCCGCGAATGCGGTCGGCGTCGCGCGCCTCAGGCAAGCGCAACTCCTTCTCCATGCTGCGCGCGCGGTCGACGATGCGCGCGAGGCGGCTCGCCAGCACACCGAGGAACACCCAGATACCGGACAGCAGGAACACCGGCGCGAGCGCGAGCTGGATCGCGTGGGCAATGTCGACGACCTTGATTCCATCCACGGCGCTGTTCCTTGCACGATTCAATGCGCGATTGTAGTGGCTGGCCGATTGCCAAGCGTCGCGGTTCGCGCGCACCATCGCGGCGCATTGCGCCGGATCGCGCACTGGCCGTCGATTGCGCCACCGGCAACGGCCAGGCGGCGATCGCGCTGGCCGGGCACTTCGCTGCGGTCGTCGCGGTCGACGGCAGCCGTGCGCAGCTCGAGCGGGCGCAACCGCACCCGAACGTCCGTTACGAGCTGGCGGTGGCCGAGCACCTGCCGGTCCCGGACCAGTCGGTGTCGCTGGTGGCCGCCGCGCAGGCTGTGCACTGGTTCGACTTCGATCGCTTCCACGCAGAATGCCGCCGCGTCCTGAAGCCGGGCGGGGTCATCGCCGTCTGGACGTATGAAAAATTCCAGGCCGGTGCCGCGATCGACACGATCGTGGACCGGTTCTACGAGGACGTGGTCGGCGACTACTGGCCGCCGGAACGCCGCTACGTCGAGGAGGCTTACCAGACGCTCCCCTTCCCCTGGGCCGAGGAGATCGTGCCGTCGTTCCAGCTGCAGAGCGAATGGTCGCTGGAGCAGGCGCTCGGTTTCCTGGCGTCGTGGTCAGCAGTGCAGCGCTATCGGGATGCACACCCCGGCCAGGACCCGCTGCCGGCCGTCGCAGCGGAGCTCGCAACGCTCTGGCCTGCGAACGGCACGCTTCGTCTCAACTGGCCGATCCACCTGCGGTTGGGTCGCAGCTGATTCCTCTATACTCGCCGGCCTCGTGGCCCGCTGCGGCCGCACCCCGTATCAGTCGCGGAGTCGTGGAATATGCAGTTCCGTTGGTCCCTGCCCGTCGCCCTGACCCTGACGGCCCTTGCCGCCCATGCTGCGCCCAAGGCACCCGAGCCGCCCGCCGCCCCGGCCGCCCCTGCGGTCGCAGCTGCGCCGGTGGTGCCCGCGCTGACGTCCGGCCTGTTCCTGCAGAACTTCGATCGGACCGTGCGGCCGCAGGACGACCTGTACCGGTTCGTCAACGGCACGTGGCTGAAGACCACCGAGATTCCGGCCGACAAGTCGAACTACGGTGCCTTCACTCTCCTCGAGGACGAAGCCCAGAAGAATCTGCGCGTGATCGTCGAAGAGGCTGCCGCGGCCAATGCCGCTGCCGGCTCCGACCAGCAACTGATCGGCGACTTTTATTCGAGCTACATGGACGAGGCGAAGGCGGAGAAGCTTGGCCTGGCACCGCTGCAGCCCGAACTCGACCGGATCGCCGCCATCCAGGACCGCAAGCAACTGCTTGCATACCTGTCGCGTGCGCAGCTGCTCATGATCGACAACCCGATCGGCGCGCAGGTCTTCGCTGACGCGAAGAACCCCGACCTGAACACGCTGTGGGTGACGCAGTCGGGCTTCGGCCTGCCGGAGCGCGACTACTACTTCTCGACGGACCAGCGGTTCACGGAAATCCGCGGCGCCTACGAGAAGCACATCGACAATGTGTTCAAGCTCGCCGGCCGCAAGGATTCCGCCGCGGTCGCGAAGGACCTCATGGCATTCGAGACGCGCCTCGCCAAGGCCTCGTGGCCTGCGGTGAAGCTGCGCGACATCGAGGCGCTCTACAACCCGGTGACCGTCGAGGCCGCCGAAAAGGCCACGCCGGGCATCGACTGGTCGACGTGGCTCACGGACATGACGCTGCCGGGTTCGGGCCAGATCGTGCTCACCCAGAAGGACTACTTCCAGGAAGTGGGCAAGGCGGTCAACGACGTGCCGCTCGCCACGTGGAAGGACTACCTCACGCTGCGAACGATCGACGCGTATTCGCCGTACCTCAGCAAGGCGTTCGTCGACGAAAACTTCGACTTCTACCAGCGCACGCTTTCCGGCACGCCGCAGATCAAGCCGCGCTGGAAGCGCGCCCTCGGTGAGCTCGAAGGCTCGACCGGCGACCTGCTCGGCAAGGAATACGTGCAGCGTCACTTCCCGCCGCAGGCGAAGCAGCGCATGGACCAGCTGGTCGGCAACCTGCTCAAGGCATTCGACGTCTCGATCGACGAGCTCGCCTGGATGGGCCCGGAAACGAAGAAGGCCGCGCACGACAAGGTCGCCAACTTCACGGTCAAGATCGGCTATCCGACCAAGTGGAAGGACTACACGGGCCTCGTCACGCAGAAGGACGACCTGCTCGGCAACGTGTTGCGCGCCCGCGAAGTCAACGTGCAGCGCGAGCTGAAGAAGGTCGGCCAGCCGGTCGACAAGACCGAGTGGGGCATGACGCCGCAGACGGTCAACGCGTACTACAATCCGCTCGCGAACGAGATCGTGTTCCCGGCGGCGATCCTGCAGCCGCCGTTCTTCGACATGAAGGCCGACGACGCCGTGAACTACGGCGGCATCGGCGCGGTGATCGGCCACGAGATCAGCCACGGCTTCGACGACGAGGGTCGCAAGTTCGACGGCAAGGGCGTCCTGCGCGACTGGTGGACACCCGAGGACAATGAACTGTTCATGGCGCGTGCGAATGCGCTCGTGCAGCAGTACAATGCGTTCAGCCCGATTGCTGGAATGAACGTCAACGGGCAGCTCACGCTCGGCGAGAATATCGGCGACCTCTCGGGTCTGGCCGTGGCCCACAAGGCCTATCTCATCGCCCTCGACGGCAAGGACGCGCCGGTGCTGGACGGTTTCACCGGCGAGCAGCGCTTCTACCTCGGCTGGGGCCAGGTCTGGGCGCGCAAGTATCGTGACGACGAGCTGCGCAAGCGCCTGAAGACGGACCCGCACAGCCCGAGCGAGTACCGCACGAACGGCATCCTGCGCAACATGCCGGCGTTCGCCAAGGCGTTCGACGTGAAGCAAGGCGACCAGATGTACCTGCCGCCTGAGCAGGTCGTCCGGATCTGGTAATTCGAATCTGGTAATGTCGCGTTCGATCCGGGGTGGGGCTGTCGGTTTTTAAGGAGAACGTTCCGATGCGAGCCTTGCAAGCGCTTTTGCTGGCGGCGGCGGCCCTGTTGCTGTCCGGCTGCGGTTACAACACGATCCAGGTGCAGGACGAAGCGACGAAGTCGGCGTGGTCCGAAGTCGTCAACCAGTACCAGCGCCGCGCTGACCTGATCCCGAACCTCGTCAACACGGTGAAGGGTTTCGCCGCGCAGGAGCAGGCCGTGCTCATCGGCGTCACCGAGGCCCGCGCCAGGGCGACGCAGGTGCAGGTGAAGGCCGACGACCCCGCATCGCTGCAGCAGTTCCAGGCAGCGCAGGGCGAACTGTCGAGCGCGCTCTCGCGCCTGATGGTCGTGGTCGAGAGGTACCCCGAGCTCAAGTCGGACCAGAACTTCCGCGACCTGCAGGCGCAGCTCGAAGGCACCGAGAACCGGATCACCGTGGCGCGCAATCGCTACATCCAGGCGGTGCAGGACTTCAACGTCACGATCCGCAGGTTCCCGACCAACCTCACGGCCATGATCTTCGGCTACAAGGTGAAGCCGAACTTCGCGGTCGAGAACGAAGCTGCGATCGCGAAGCCGCCGACCGTGGATTTCAGCGCACCGCCGGCCCCGGCGCCCACGCCCGCACCTGCGACCACCTGAGGCACTCCTCGCGTCGCGTCCCCACGGGGCGCGGCGCGGGGTGATCGCATGGTCGTCGCGACTTTCCCGCTCGTATCCCGTCTGCCGTTGCGAGGCTTGTGGCTCGCCGTGGTGCTGTGGCTCATGGCTGCAGTTGTCGCGCCGGCGTTTGCGCAGCAGGGTTTCGTCGCGGTTCCTCAACTCACCGCGCGGGTCACCGACCTCACCGGCACGTTGACGGCCGACCAGTCGTCCGCACTCGAAGCCAAGCTCGCAGCGTTCGAGCAGTCGAAGGGCAGCCAGGTCGTGGTCCTGATCGTGCCGACGACGCAGCCAGAGGTCATCGAGCAGTACTCGATCCGTGTGGTCGATCAGTGGAAGCTTGGCCGCGGCAAGGTCGATGACGGCGTGCTGCTGCTCATCGCGCTGAACGACCGCAAGGTGCGCATCGAAGTCGGCTACGGCCTCGAAGGGGCGCTGCCCGATGCGACGGCCAATCGCATCATCCAGCAGGACATCACGCCCGCGTTCAAGCGCGGCGACTACTACGACGGCATCAGCACCGGCGTCGATCGCATCATGCGTGTGATCGAGGGCGAGCCATTGCCCGAGCCCGAGTTCAGCCCGCCGGCGGCTGGCATTCCCGGGCTGGTCCACCTGCTGCCGTTCCTGTTCATCTTCGCGCTGGTCGGCGGCTCGATCTTCCGGCGTCTCTTCGGTCGCGTCGGAGGCGCACTCGCCACCGGCGGCCTGGTCGGTTTCCTGACCTGGCTGCTGATCAGCATCCTCGGTATCTCCGTGTTTGCAGGTATCGTCGCCTTCATCTTTGCGCTCATGGGCGGTATGAGTGGCGGCGGTCCGGGTGCCGGCAGCAACGGCTGGTACAGTCGACGTCACGGCAGCGGCTGGGGCTACGGCGGTGGATTCGGCGGCGGCGGCGGGTTTGGCGGCGGCGGGTTTGGCGGGGGTGGATTCGGCGGCGGGGGTGGCGGTTTCGGGGGCGGCGGCGCCTCGGGCGGCTGGTGATGGCCATGGACTGGACACGTCTTTTCCGTCACCTGTTTTCTACGCGCCGCAAACTTGCGCGCGCTTTCCCGGTCCAAGCCCTCGCGACCGTCGAACGCGCGGTCACCGAATCCGAGCGCACCCACAGCGGCGAAATCCGCTTCGCGGTCGAAGCCTCGCTCGAGCCGCACGAGGTCTGGGCGGGAATGACTCCGCGGGCCCGGGCACTCCGCGTCTTTGCCGCGCTGGGGGTCTGGGATACCGAGGCGAACAACGGCATCCTGATCTACGTGCTGCTGGCCGACCGCGACGTGGAAATCGTGGCGGACAGGGGTTGCAACGGGCGTGTCAGCGCGGCGGAGTGGTCCGCAGTCTGCAACACGATGGAAGAGAAGTTCCGCGCCGGGCAATATGAGCGGGGCGCGGTGGAAGGAGTGCACGAGGCTGGCCGGTTGCTGGCCCGTCACTACCCGCCGTTGCCCGGTGGGCGCGACGAGGACGAACTGCCGAACCGCCCCGCCGTGCTGTGAACGGCCGTGGGCCGTTCGACACTTGACGAGAGGTGGAAAGTGATCGGAACCGCGAATATTCCAGGCGTCAGGTCGACGCGCCACGTGGCGCTCGCCGCCTTGCTCGCAACGCTTGCGGGCTGCAGCATCTTCACGCCGCAGCAGAAAGAACCGCCGCCGCCGCCGGAACCGCCGAAGCCGCAGTACGCGGCACCGCTCGCGACGCACACTTTCCCGTACGACCCGCAGACCACTGCGGTCGTCGGCACATTGCAGGCGACGATCGCGACCGAGGAAGACACGCTCCCTGACATCGCACGCCGCTTCAATCTCGGCTACGACGAAGTCATCAACGCCAACCCGGGCGTCGATCCGTGGCTGCCCAGGGCGGGCACGCGGATCACGTTGCCCACGCAGTTCGTGCTGCCGGACGCGCCGCACGAGGGCCTGGTCGTCAACCTCGCTGCGTTGCGCATGTATTACTTCCCGAAGCCCGCCAAGGGCGAGCAGAGCGTCGTAGTCACGGTGCCGATCGGCATCGGCATGGTCGGCTGGGCGACGCCCGAAGGCAGCACCAAGATCGTCTCGAAGCGCAAGGATCCGGTCTGGACACCGCCCGATTCCGTGCGCAAGGAACACGCGGCCGACGGCGACATCCTGCCCGCGCGGGTGCCGGCCGGTCCCGACAATCCGCTCGGCGCGTTCGCGATGAACCTCGGCTGGCCGAGCTATCTCATGCATGGCACCAACAAGCCCGCCGGTGTCGGCATGCGCGCAAGCCATGGCTGTATCCGGCTGTATCCGGAAGACATCGCGACGCTGTTTCCCCAGTTGCCAATCGGCACCAAGGTCACGGTCGTCAACCAGCCGCTGCTCTACAAAGTGCAGGACGGCCAGCTCTACGTCCAGTCGTTCCCTCCGCACGAGGAACATCCGGAAGCGAAAGCGGCGGCCAAGGGTCAGCGCTTCAACAAGAAAGTGCAGGAAAAGATGGGCCAGCGCGCGAAGCCGGCGGCCGTCACGGTCGACTGGGCACTCGCGGAACAGGTGGTGAACGCGGCGAAAGGCGTGGCAGTGCCCGTTTCGCAGCCGGCCGTCGGTCTCGACCAGTTCCTGGCGTCGGCCCGGCTCGTCGAGAATCGCATCCCGGCAGGCGCGACCTGGGACGGCAGCGACCGGCCCGTGCCGATCCGCGATGAGGCCTCCGTCGTTGCTCCGGTCGTCGCCAGCGGCGGACGCTAGGCGGCCGTGCGCGGACTCCCCGCCAGCTTCTACCTCGACGCTACCCGCGCACCGCTCGAATACTCCGCCATCTTCGCGCCGAGCTGGCAGTTCGTTTGCCACGTCTCGGACCTGCCGGCGTCCGGCACCGCTGTGCGATTCGACTGCGGTGGGCGTTCTGCGGTGGTGCTGCGGACGAAAGCAGGCGGCCTGCAGGGCTTTCGCAACGCCTGCCGTCATCGGGGAGCGCGCCTCGTCGATGGTGATGCGCACACCGGCCTGGCGTTTTGCATCGACGGGCGCTTGCGCTGCGCGTACCACGGCTGGACGTACGATGAATCGGGCGCGCTCGTCAGCATTCCCGCCGGCCAGCACTTTGATGAGTTCGACGCGGACGCTCACTCGCTGCATCCGCTCCACGTCGCCCAGTGGCGCGGCCTGGTCTTCGTGGCCTTCCAGACGCCGCGGCTTGCGGTCGAGCAGGTACTCGACGTCGTGGCCGGAGCCTGGCCAGACCTGACGTCGATGCGCCGCGTGATCGAGCCGCGCGCAACGCCCTGCGCGGCCGACTGGAAACTCGCGTGCGAGCACATGCTCGACACTGCGCACTTCGACATTGCGCGACCTGCCCTGAAGCCGCGGTTGTTCGCACCTTTGATTTTCGAGCAGGGCGAGGGCGATGCCCTGCGTGCGACGGCCGAAGTCGCGACGGGCGGGCTCGGCGACACGTGGTCGTCGCGCGTCTACCGCCGGTTGCTGCACGACAGGCAGTCGACGCCGGCACGCGCCGGGTATGTCTACCTCTGGCCGAACCTGCTGCTGCAACTCGCACCCGACGGCCTTTCCATCCTGCAGGTCCTGCCGGGCGCCACCGGTCACAGCACGTTGCGTGAGCTGCGCTACGCGGCAGTCGATTCGAGTCGAGAGATGCGCCTGCTGCGTTACACGCATCAGCGTGTGCGGCGCCAGGCTCTGGCGGCGGACGCGCGCATGCTCGTGCGCGTGCAGCGGGGGATGGGGGCGCTGGGCGCTGCTGAAACGGGCCCGATCGCAACCGGCGAGGTCGGGTTGCGTTGGTTCGCCGCGCGCTGCCGCGCGCGCCTTTCGGCACCCGCACCGGCGTCCAGTACGCGGACCATTCGCAGCCGCAGTCGCCGCAGGGCAACCTCGTCCGCTGCCACCTGAAATCGACCGCGCTGCGATCCGCCGGTTCAGGGGTCGGTTCGAAGCCCGATGACTTATGGTACTTTAAGGCAGTTTCTTGAGGCGGGGCGCCGCTTTGCGCGATATTGCCCACACTGGCATCACGGTGACGGAAGCGGTTGGCGCAGACCTGCCGATCGTGCGTTTGCCGACGGCGACAACGGGTTTCGTCGGCCGTGCGTTGCGCGGTCCCGTCAACCGTCCAGTGCGTGTGCGCAACTACTCCGAATACCAGCAGGTGTTCGGCGGGCTCTGGCAGCCGAGCATGCTGTCGTACGCCGTCGAGCAGTACTTCGACAACGGCGGCCGCGAAGCGGTCATCGTGCGCGTCGTGAATGGCGGAGCGCCGGCTACCATCAGCCTGCCTTGTGGCGACGAAAAGCTGGTGCTCGAAGCACTCAGTCCCGGCACACGCGAAGTTCTGCGAGCCTCCGTCGACTACGACAACATCGCGCCGAGCGAGGAAGATCGCTTCAACCTCGTCCTGCAGCGCGTGCGCACGCTCGGCTCCGAGCAAATCGAAGACCAGGAAATTTTCCGGCGGCTGTCGACCGAACCGGGCACGACACGATTCATCACCTCGGCGCTGCAGGAATCCCTGCTGGTGCGGGTGCGCGGCGCCGTGCCGAATGCACGTCCGGACCGCACGTTCCGTGCGGGTGCGCGTCACCCGATCGGTTACGTCGATTCGAATCCCGACGGTGACGATGGCTCGCCGCTTACGGATTACGACCTGATCGGTTCGGCTGAACGCGGCACCGGGCTGTTCGCCTTGCGCGATGTCGAAGACCTGCATTTCGTCTGCATACCGCCGCCGGCGCGCGATCGCGACATCGGGCCTGGCGTGCTGCTCGTTGCGGCGCAATTCTGCCGCGACCACCGCGCGCTGCTCGTCGTCGATCCGCCGGCTGCGTGGCAGACGGCCGATGACGCATTGCAGGGCCTGCGCGAACTCGCGTTCCAGAGCGATTCCGCGTTCATCTGTTTCCCGCGCGTGCAGGCGTTCGACCGGCTGCGTGGTCGCTACGAGCCTTTCGCCAACAGCGGCGCGGTCGCCGGTGCGCTCGCGCGCATGGATTCGCACGGATCGCCCTGGGACGGCCTGCCCGACGAGCAGGTCCTGCTGCGTCCCGGCACGCGCCCGCTGCAAATGCTGACGGATGCCGACTGCCAGAAGCTCACGGCGCAGGGCGTCAACCCGCTGCACGCCGTCCGTGCAAGCGTTGCCAGCACGGCGCAGCTCAAGACGCTGGCGCGTGGCACGGGCGCCGGCCCCGAGAGTTCGCTGCTCACGTTCCGTCGGCGGCAGTTGCTGACCATCAACAGCATCGAAAGCGGCACGCGCTGGGCGCGCTTCGAGGGGCGCGACCGCAACACCTGGTCGCGCCTCGCACGGCAGGTGCATGCCTTCCTGCTCGGTCTTGCCGCGAGCGGCGCCTTTGGCAAGAGCGCGGACACGCAGCACTTTGCAGTCCTCTGCGACGAGCGCGTCAACACGGTGGACGACCTCAGGAGTGGCGTGGTGCATTGCCTGGTCTCGCTGCCCACGCAGCGCAGCGGCGAGCACCGCTCGTTCATGTTCACCCATCGACTCGAGGGCAGCACCGTGCGGGCCGTGAACCCGCGGCAGTTGCCGCCGGGCACGCGCTTCACCGTGCGCGAGCCACCGCGTCCCGCGATCGACGGCTCGCTCGAAGACACCGGGCCACGCCGGACGCTGGCACAGGAGTTGTTCGCGCCGACGCCCGAGCAGCGGCCCGCCGTGTCTTCAGGCACCCTGCGCCCCGAAGCCGCCGCCGCCCGGCGTCTCGATCTGAATCTCATCGCCCGGCTCTACGGCGAGTCCGAACGTCGCGGCGACCGTTTCTGAGTCGACGCAGCCGCGCCGCCTGACCGTATTGCGCCCGGGTGCCCCGGGCGCGCCTCCCTCGAGGCCGAAGGGTGCGATGCGCCGATGATTGGCGAGCACGTTCGCCGTCATCGCCTCCCGGAATTCCACGCGCCGCACGAGACCGTCGCCACCGCGATGCCGGCCTGCGCCGCCGGAGCCGCGACGAATCGAGAACTCGCGCAGCAGCACGGGGAACCGCGTTTCGAGCACTTCGGGATCGGTCAGCCGCGAGTTGGTCATGTGCGTCTGCACGCCGCTCGCGCCATCGAACTCCGGACCGGCTCCGGCGCCACCCGCGATGGTTTCGTAGTACTGGTAACGGTCGTTGCCGAACGTGAAGTTGTTCATCGTGCCTTGCGCGGCGGCCTGCAGTCCCAGGGCTCCGTACAGCGCATCGACGATGCACTGCGACGTTTCGACGTTGCCTGCGACCACTGCTGCGGGCGCGATCGGGTCGAGCATCGACCCGTGCGGCACGACGATGGTCAGCGGCCGCAGGCAACCGGCGTTGAGCGGGATCGGCTCGTCGATCAGCGTGCGGAAGACGTAGAGCACCGCCGCCGTCGTGACGGCAAGTGGCGCGTTGAAGTTGTTCGCCTGTTGCGGCGACGTGCCCGCGAAGTCGACGCAGGCCGTGCCGGCTTGCGGTTCGACGGCGATGCGTACGGCAATCACCTGGCCATTGTCCATCTCGTAGCAAAAGCTGCCGTCGCGCAGCCGGCGGATCGCGTGGCGCACGCAGCGTTCGGCGTTGTCCTGCACGTGGCGCATGTACGCGATCAGCGTGGCACCTCCATGGTCTGCGGCGGCCCGCCGCAATTCCCGTTCGCCGCGGGAATTTGCCGCCAGTTGCGCCCGCAGATCCGCGAGATTCTGCGGGAAATTCCGGGCGGGCCAGGGGTTGTCGCAAAACAGCTGGCGCAGCCGTGCTTGATCGAGCACCCCGTCGCGCATGATGCGCGTCGGCGCCACCAGCGCGCCTTCGTCGTCGATCGTGCGGCTGTCCGGTGGCATGGAGCCGGGCGAGATCCCGCCCACGTCGGCGTGGTGCGCACGCGAGGCCGTGAAGAATTCGACGCGGGCGCCGTGCTCGTCGAATACCGGTGAGACCACCGTCATGTCGGGCAGGTGGGTGCCGCCGGCGTACGGCGAGTTCACGAGGTAGGCATCGCCGGGGCGCGTGTCGTCGCCGAACGCGTCGAGCACGGCGGCCACGCTCGCGCCCATCGATCCCAGGTGCACCGGCATGTGTGGCGCATTGGCCACGAGGTTCGCCGCGGCATCGAAGATCGCGCACGAAAAATCGAGCCGCTCCTTGATGTTGACCGAGCTGGCCGTGTGTCGCAGCACTGCGCCCATCTGCTGCGCGACGTGCATGAACAACGCGTTGAACACCTCGAGCCGCATCGGATCGGGCTCGGTGGCGGACGCGTCCGGGTGAGCGATGCCCCGTGCGGACTGCGACCGGTTCAGGACGACCAGGCCGCTCGGTGCGACGCGGCCCGCCCAGCCGGGGGCGATCCAGCTCGTCGCACCGTCTTCGCAGAGCAGCAAGGGACCGTGCAGCTGGGCGCCCGGTGCGAGATCGTGGCGTGCGACGACTGGCACCGTGCGCGAGGCCCCCTCGATCCATACCGAGGCTCTCGCAGCCGGCGTTGCAGCGTCGGCGAGCAACGGTTCCTTGCGGGTGGCCAGGTTCGGTGCTGCCGTTGCCACGCGCTCGATGGCTTCGGCCATGACCGAGCCGATGACCAGCAGCGCTGCTTCGTCGGCAAAGCCGTAGAGCTGCGCGTGCGCCTCGAAGAACGCGACGCGCAGCGTGTCAGCGGGCTGCCAGGGAAGCTCGAGCGTGGTGTCGGAGCCCGCGAGCCGCACGTGCGCACTGGTTCGCATCTCGACTAGGGACCCGGCGATGCCCTGGCGCAACAGGTCGGCACGCGCTGCGGTTTCGAGTGCGTTCAATGTCTGTCTGCCGACCGCATGCCCCGCCGCATCGAGTGCGGCTTCGACCGTGCGGCGGCGTATTGCGCGACGACCGGTCAAGCCGATGCCATAGGCGGACAGCACGCCTGCCAGCGGATGCAGCAACACTTCGTCGGCACCGAGCAGCCCGGCCACGGCGCACGCATGCTGTCCCGCCGCGCCGCCAAAAGCGAGCAGGCTGAAGCGTGCGGGGTCTTCGCCGTGGTGCAAGGCGAGTTCGCGGATCGCGTTGGCCATGCGCGCACAGGCGACCTGCAGGAAGGCTTCGGCCAGAGCCTCTACGCTGTACTCGAGTCCAGATTCGTCGCTGGCCGCGGCGGCCAACTCGGTGAGTCGCGCGCGTGAGGCAGTTGGATCGATCGGTTGATCGCCCGTCGGGCCGAAGACTTGCGGAAAACGATCCGCTGGAATGCGTCCCAGCAAGACGTTGCAGTCCGTGATCGTTGCGGGGCCATTGCGGCGGTAACACGCTGGCCCGGGATCGGCGCCGGCGGAGACGGGACCTACCTGCAGGCGGCCGTCGGCGAACCGCAGCACCGAACCGCCGCCCGCGGCGATCGTGGTGACGTCGACCAGCGGAATCTGCAACCGTACTCCGTCGATCTCGGCGGCGAACCGTCGCGGGATGTCGCCGGTGGACAGGCTGACGTCGGTCGACGTGCCTCCCATGTCGAAGCCGATCAGCCTGCGCGGACCTTCGGCCGTACCGGCGGCAATCATGCCGACCACGCCTCCGGCGGGGCCCGATAAAACGCCGTTCACGCCGCGAAAACCCTCGGCGTCGACGAGCCCGCCGTTGCTCTGCATGAAGGCGACGGTCGCGTCGCCGTGCGCTGCGCCCAGGCTCGCGCGGAAATTCTGCGTGTAGCGCAGAAGAATGGGCGAGAGGTAGGCATCGGCCACGGTCGTGTCACCGCGCGCCACGAAGCCGAGGAGCGGTGCGGCAGCGTGCGACGCGATCACTTCTTCGAAACCCGCTGCGCGTGCAATTGCCGCGGCGCGGATCTCGTGGGCCGGATGCCGGAACCCGTGCAGAAACGCAATGGCAACGGCTTCGATACCCGTCGCCCGTGCCGCTACGAGTGCGCGGCCCAGCGCCTCTTCGTCCAATGGAGTCAGCACCTGTCCCTGGGCATCCACGCGCTCAGGAATTTCGACGACGTCCCGGTACAGCGGGGATGGGCGATGGATGGCGCGCGCGAAGATGTCGGGCCGATCCTGATACCCGATCAGCAGCGCGTCGCGCATCCCCTGCGAGGTGACCAGCAGCGTCGGCGCCCCCGTGCGCTCGAGCAACGCGTTGGTGGCGACGGTCGTGCCGAGCCGCACCGAAGTCACGCGACGCCCGCACGCAGCGCCGTGCTGGTCGAGCAGCAAGCCGATGCCGCGCAATGCCGGGTCGGCCGGCCGATGCGGGTCACGCGACAGGACCTTGCAGGTGTGCAGCGAACCATCCGGTGCGGTGCCGACCACGTCGGTAAACGTGCCGCCGCGATCCACGGCGAACGCCCAACCGACCGTTTCGCGTTGTGCAGTGTGGGGCAATCGCAACCGACTCCAGTGCGGCATCAACGATCGATGGACCACGGCTCCCGGAAACTGGTCCGGGCCAACAAATATTCTGTCAGATCAGCGGCTGCTCGCGCGCGGACCTGAGCGCCGCAACCCTGTGCTGAACCCTCGGTCGCGCCGCCGGGGCAGGCTGCAACGGGATGCATGGCATGATGTGACCCATCATGCCGCAGTCTGCACGGCCTGCACTTTCCGCGCGCCCACCCGCCGCTGTCGCTGAGCGCGAGCGTCGAATCGCAGCGATCATCGGGGTCGTGCGCAAGATTCCCCGTGGCCGGGTGACAACTTACGGCTCCGTTGCGACCCGCGCCGGACTCCCGCGCCAGGCACGACTCGTCGGCAAAGTGCTTGCCGGTCTGCCACGGGACAGCGGTGTGCCGTGGCAGCGCGTCGTTGCGGCCGGCGGCCGCATCGCCTTTCCGGCAGGCTCGCCTGCGCGCGGGCGGCAGATTTCCCGGCTGCGCGCCGAAGGCATCGATGCTGCGCGCGGTCGCGTGGACCTCGTCCGGCACGGCTGGGGCGGCGCCGCAGCCGACCTCGACCAGTTGCTGTGGTCGGGCGAATGAGACCCAAGCCGCGTTACGCAGCGCGCGAAAGCCTTATCATGCGCGGCATACGGACTGGAGCACTTCCCGGATGACCGAGCGATACGTCGTTTTTTCCCATGGCAAGGACAGCGAGCCGTGGGGCAGCAAGATCGCAGCGATGGCCGAAATTGCGCGCGAGGAGGGGTTCCACGTCGAATCCGTCGACTATCGCGGCATCGAGGATCCGCAGGCGCGCGTGACGCGACTGCTCGCGTTCTGCAAGGACTTGCGTGGATCGCTTGTGCTCGCCGGTTCTAGCATGGGCGGTTACGTGTCGGTGGCGGGCTCCTCGCTGCTGCAGGCGCGCGGCATGTTCCTGCTGGCGCCGGCGCTCTACATGCCCGGCTACGACAAGTTCAGCCCGCGACCCGCGCACTGTCCGACCACCATCGTCCACGGTTGGCGCGACGAGGTGGTCCCGGTCGACAACAGCATCCGTTTCGCGAAAGAACAGAAGGCGACGTTGCACGTCGTCGATTCAGACCATCAGCTGCTCGACCAGATCCGCGCGATCAACCACTTCTTCGCCTACTTCCTGTTTCAGATTGACGAGTTTCACTGAGGGAGGACAGGAAGGACAGGAAGGGCAGGAAGGGCAGGAAGGGCAGGAAGGACAGGAAGGGCAGGAAGGGCAGGAAGTCGTTAGTCGAAAACGCACTGCGCGCGGAGAAGGTCGATCTTGCTTGCGCCGATGGCGCCTCCTCTCCTTCCTGTCCTTCCTGCCCTTCCTGCCCTTCCTGTCCTTCCTCCCCTTCCTCCCCTTCCTCCCCTTCCTCCCCTTCCTGTCCCCTTCCTATAGAATCCAGACTCCGGCCCGTGCCCGGGGGTACCATCATGTTTGTTGCCGCCAGATTGCCTCTCGCCGCCCTCGCGTTGTCGACGCTGGTCGCGTGCGGCGCGCCCGCGCCGGAACCGAAGGACGATGCTGCAGCTGACGCGAAAGCCCGGGAGCTGGGCCGCGATACGGAC
>JAPLSF010000129.1 GCA_026398785.1 Pseudomonadota bacterium
GATTTCAGCGAGGAAAGCCATTGGTTGCCCGAATCGTCATTCCCACCCTGGGCTGAGCCCCGCCCGGTGACGGGTCTCCTGGTTGAGACCGCCACAGCGCGCAGACGTTCGCTCTGCGCCGCATTGTCCATCAATCCACGATGCGAGCGTATCCCCGCGCGGCTACTTCCGGCACACGCCGACGTCGCCGCTCAGCGTCTTGATGCGCACGCGGGCGCTGCCGTTGTCTTCCTGGTGGCGCCATTCCTTGCCCGGGGCGTATTCGTCGGTGCGCACGGGCTTGGGCCCGAAGCAGGGACGGATCTCGCCGCTGAAGCTTGAAACGTCGAAGTCCGCACCGGTACTTCCGACCAGGTCGAGCCGGACGTCCCCGCTGATGCTTTCGATGTCGACGCGCGCGTCCGGCGCCAGCGAGCCTTGCAGCGTCAGGTTGCCGCTGGTCGACCGCAGGCGCGACCTGCTGGTTTCGCCGACGCCCAGCGTGAAGTCACCGCTCACGGTGCTGCCATTCACTTCACCAGCGAGCCGGGTCGCAGTGGCGTCGCCGCTCACGGTCGTGATCGACACCAGTCCCTTCTTGCCGGATCCGGCGATGGTCACGTCGCCGCTCACGGTGCGGCATTCCAGGTCCTCGCCGCTCGTCTCGGTGCGCATGTCGCCGCTCACCGACTGCAGGCGTTGCGTGCCACGCACGGCCTGGACACCGATATCAGCGCTCACGGTGTTGATCGACACCAGGGAACCGGTGGGCACCTTCACGATCAAGTTGGTCTCGTCGACGTTGTTGGACCGGTTGGGCAGCACCACCTTGATGCGCGTGACCTTGTCGCCCTTGGTAAAGTCGAGGCGCTCCGTGCCCTTGCCCAATTCACCCGTAATCTCCACTTCGTTGCGGTCCCAGCCGGTCACCATGACCGATCCCGCGGTGTTCGAAATCTCGACGGTTCCGGCCGGATCCGCTGCCGTGCGCTTGTCGATGGGCGTGCCCGCCAGCGCGGCGAGCGGCAGGGCCGTCGCCAGCAGCGCGACGACTCGCGCAATGGGCCGGCGATGGGGGGCGGTGGCAATGACGGTATTCATAACTGCATCCTCGTGCCGGTCGGCGACTCTGGCGTATTCACTGGCGTATTCACTGGCGCGTTCTCGAGACTGTTGGTCAACTGGCTGACGTTCGACAGCACGGCCAGCTCGTCCTGGTACGTCTTGAGCAGCAACTCTTCCAGCAGGGGGTCGCCCGGCTGTTCGGCAAGCGCAGCATTGATCTCATCCGCGGCGCGGCGCATTTCGCCCAGGTTGAACTCGAGCTTCGCCCGCGCGGAAGGCGGCAACGCGGCGATGCGACGGTCCAGCATCTGGGTCAGCTGGATGCGGGCTGCGACGTACTCCGGATCGAGGTGACCCGCCGGACCGAACGCAGCTGGCATGGCTACGGCCGTGTCCGACGCCGCCATTGTGTTCGCCAGGGTGGCCGGCACTGCAGACTGCTTCACCGGACGACTCCTGTCGAGCAGGCTCGCGGTAAGCAGTGAGGAGCCTGCGACGAGCACCACCGCAGCCGCTGCCTGCCAGAGCCAGGCGGGCCGCCGCGTTGCGGGTGCCACGGACGCCGCGCGCTCGTCGATCCGGGCCACGACGTCCGGCCACAAGTCACGGCCGGGCGCCACCTCGAGCGGCAGCTCGCGCAGCCGGGCATCGAGTCGCGCGGTGGCGTCCAGCAGTGTTCGATCATCCTGCGTCATGGTTCGTCTCCGTCTCCCCGAGCCTGGCGCTCAACAGCGCGCGGGCCCGGTGTAACTGTGCCTTGCTGGTGCCGACGGCAATGCCGAGCAGCTGCGAGGCTTCCTCGTGCGAGTGGCCGTACACGCCGACCAGCACCAGCACGTGCCGCGCTCCCGGGGGCAGCCCGGCGATGGCGGCTTCGAGGTCTCGGCTGCGGCCCGGATCGACCGTCGAGTGGTCGGCCAGGACGTCGGCGACCTCACGCTCGATCGAATCCCCGGCGCCGAGCGACTCACCCCGGCGTCGCGCCTGCTGCAGCACCGCGTTCACCGCAATCCGGTGCAGCCACGTCCCGAACGCGCTGCGTGTCTCGAAGCGCGGCAGGTTCCGCCACGCCTGCACGAAGGCTTCCTGCGTGCAGTCCTCGGCCGTGGCCACGTTGCCGGTCATGCGCAGGCATAACGCGTGGATGCGCCCCGCATGCCGGCGGTAGAGCTGCTCGAAGGCCATCGACGAACCGTCTGCCGCGGACGTGACCAGCCGGCGCTCCTCGGCCGCCTCGCGTGCGCGCTGCAGTTCATCGGCGACCTCCCCGGCGTGTGCCAAGATCCACCTCGCTGTTACCCGTCGCACCGTGCGGCCGGGTCCGGCTCCTGCACAGGCCGCCTGGCGGCCCGTGTCGTGCCCCTGTGACAGGTCAGATGCGACACATGGCCAAAAGGTTTACCCCGGAGACTCCATGCGTGCAGCGGTCCCTGTCGAAAGCAATGGCCCGGTCGGCACGGTGATCCTGCCGCGCGTCAGTGCGGCGTCTCGCCCTGCAGGTAGTCGACCGCTGCGCCGAGGATCGTGCGCACCGCAACCGGCAGCGCGCCTTCATCCATGAAGAACAGCGGAGAATGGTTGCTGGGCGCCGCCGCCGCGTCCTGTCCCT
>JAPLSF010000032.1 GCA_026398785.1 Pseudomonadota bacterium
TTGCGGGGCGACGGCCAGTGCGGAACGGGCGTTCCAGCCCACGCTGAAGCCGTTCGTGTAGCGCATGTCCACGTAATTGATCTCCGCGACCCGCTTCGCCACCGTCGGGCTCGCGAGTCGAATGAAGCGTTCGAGGCGGTCCTTGACGTCCTGCCGACCGAGCCTGACCTGCAGGCCATCCGCCAGCTCGAGTTCCCACGCGCCGCGTTCGTCGAGCCGGACGCCAGTCAGGCGCAGTCCGGATTCGAGCAGGCGGCCCTGGGCATCGATGTAAAGTTGCGCAACCTGCGACTCACTGCCTTCCGGGCCTTCGAGCAGCGGCAGTTCCGGCGGCACGTAGCGCGCGTTGCGGATGAAGAGCTCGCCGCGCGCGTTCAGCAGCCCGGCGTCGTTCCACCGCGCCGCGGCCACCTCTTCGTTGACCACGACGCGGATTGCATCGGGCCACACACGGGTCACGACGGCGCTGTCCACCCAGTCGATCGACTCGACGCGCTGGCGAATGCGTTCGAGGTCCACCGAAGCCAGGCCACCCTGCGCGACCTGCGCGACGGCGCTCTCGATCTCCGGCGGCGAGATACGCTGGAAGGCGCCTTCGAGCAGGACCCGCCGCACCGGACGGTCCAGCGCAAAGATCAGCAGCAGCGCCACGACGACGCAGCCGGCGACGATGGCCGCCGTGGTGCCGATCGCGTTCCAGTCGAGGCGCTCCCACCACCTGGGCTCGGGGCGGGTCGCCTGCTTGCGCTGTTTCTTGCCGAACGGCAGCTTCATCGACGTGCCTCCTGACCGCGGACGCTCGTTTCGAGGACTCGCCACACGAGTTCGTCGAATTCGATGCCACGCTGGCGTGCCGCTTTCGGCACGAGTGAATGACTGGTCATGCCCGGCGCCGTGTTCACTTCGAGCAACCACGGCTTGCCCGCGCGGTCGCGCATGAAATCGACGCGGCCCCAGCCGCTGCAGCCGACCGCAAAGAACGCCGCGAGGGCAAGGCCCGCAAGTTCCTGCTCGGCGGCACCCGTCATGCCGGGGCACAGGTATTGCGTGTCCTCGGCAACGTACTTCGCGTGGTAGTCGTAGTACTCTCCCGCCGGTACGATCCGGATCGACGGCAGCGCTTCGAGCCCAAGCACGCCCACCGTGTACTCCTCACCCTGGATCAACTGCTCGACCAGCAACGAGCCTGCGTAACGCGCCGCCAGTTCGACGGCCGCCGCGAGGTCCGCATCCTTGAAGCAGCGCGTGATGCCGACGCTCGAGCCTTCGCACGCGGGCTTGACGATCACCGGCAGGCCCAGCTTGTGTGCCGCCGCGACGACGTCTTCGCCGCGCTGCAGGTTCACGTAGGACGGCGTCGGCAGGCCGAGCGCGAGCCACACCTGCTTGGTGCGGATCTTGTCCATCGCGAGCGCGGACCCGAGCACACCCGAACCCGTGTAGGGCACATGCAGCGATTCGAGCAGCCCCTGCAGCACGCCGTCTTCGCCACCGCCACGGTTGCCGTGCAGGATGTTGAAGACGCGATCGAACTTGCGGCCGCCCGGCGCGTTGAGCGCAGCGACCAGGGCCGGAATACCGTCGACGGCCGTGGCGTCGACGCCGCGGCGCCGCAGCGCTTCGAGCACGTTGCGGCCCGAATCGAGCGACACCTCGCGTTCGGACGACGTGCCGCCGAGCAGCACGGCAACGCGGCCGAACTGGGCGGGATCCTGGATGAGCAAGGGCGAAGTCATGCGCGTTGGCCTCGCAGCGCGACTGCAGCCGGCAGGGTGCGCGGCAGTTCGTTGGCGACGGCGCCGATGTGACCGGCGCCCATCGTCAGCACTACGTCGCCCTCGCGCACGATGCCGGCCAGTGCGTCCGGCAGTTCGTCGAGCGACTTGAGCAGCACGGGTTCCACGCGACCCCATGAGCGGATCGCACGGCAGAGCGACTTGCCGTCGGCGCCGGGGATCGGGGCTTCGCCAGCCGCGTACACCTCGGCCACGACGAGCGCGTCCGACTCGGCGAGGACCTGCGCGAACTCGTCGAGCAGGTCGCGTGTGCGCGTGTACCGATGCGGCTGGAAGACCAGCACGACGCGACGGTTCGGCCAACCCTGGCGCGCGGCTTCGATGGTGGCAGCGATCTCGGTCGGGTGATGGCCGTAGTCGTCCACGATCGTGACCTTGCCGGCGCCGGTGTCGACGTCGGCGATCCACTGCAGGCGACGTTCGATGCCCTGGAAACCGGCCAGCGCGCGCTGGATCGCGGCATCGTCGATTTCAAGCTCGGTCGCGACCGAGATCACCGCAAGTGCGTTAAGCACGTTATGGCGGCCGGGCAGGTTCAACGTGACCGGCAACGGCGGCGCGCCGCCCGGACGCAGCACCGTAAACCTGGACCGGCCCGCCAGTCGCTCGATGTCTATCGCACGCACATCGGCGGATTCGTCGAAACCGTAGGTCAGGTAAGGCCGCGCGATGCTGGGAATCAGCCCGCGCGCGTTCGCATCGTCGTTGCAGACGACCGCGAGTCCGTAGAACGGCAGGTTGTGCAGGAACTCGACGAAGCTGAGCTTCAGCTGCTCGAAATCGCCGCCGTGCGTGCCGAGGTGGTCGGCGTCGACGTTGGTGACGACCGCGATCATCGGCTGCAGGTGCGTGAACGACGCGTCGCTCTCGTCGGCTTCGGCGACCAGGAACTCGCCAGCTCCGAGACGCGCATTGCTGGCCGCGCTCTTCAGCCGACCGCCAATGACGAACGTGGGGTCCGTGCCGCCTTCGGCCAGGACGCTCGCCAGCAGGCTCGTCGTGGTGGTCTTGCCGTGCGTACCGGCCACGGCGATCGAATAGCGGAAGCGCATCAGTTCGCCGAGCATCTCGGCGCGCTTCACGACCGGAATGCGCGCGGCCAATGCACGCGCCACTTCAGGGTTCGCGGCGTTGATCGCGCTCGAAACCACGACCACATCGGCGCCGTCGACGTTCGCTGCGCGGTGGCCGATCAGCACGCGCGCGCCGAGTTGCTGCAGGCGCCCGGTGGACTCGCCCTGCTTCAGGTCGGAACCCTGCACCGCGTAGCCGAGGTTCAGCAGCACTTCAGCGATGCCAGACATGCCGCTGCCGCCAATGCCGACGAAGTGAATCGTGTGAATCCGGCGCATGCGGTCCTTCATGCCGCCTCCCCCGCCGCCTGCATGCAGGCGTCGGCCAGCCGTTCGTCCGCGTCGACGATGGCGCTCATGCGCGCCGCCACGGCCATGCGCGAGAGCAGCGGGCGTCCCGCCTCGAGCAGCGTACGCAACAGCGCGGCAAGCGAAATCGGAGTCAGGTCGCCTTCGGGCAGGAGCCTTGCGGCGCCTGCCTGCACGGCATACTGCGCGTTGCGGGTCTGGTGGTCGTCGACGGCGGCCGGGAACGGCACGAGGATCGCAGGCACGCCGGCCGCCGCGAGTTCTGCAACCGTCAGCGCACCGGAGCGACACACGGCGAGGTCGGCCCAGCCGTAGGCGCTCGCCATGTCGTCGATGAAGGGCCGCACATCGGCCTCGATGCCGCGCGAGCGATACGCCTGCACGGTTTCTGCGAAATTGTGCTTGCCGGTCTGGTGCAGCACTGCGGGCCGCAGCGCCGCCGGCAGTTCGCCGATGGCAGCCGGCAGCACCGCGTTCAGGCGGGCGGCGCCCTGGCTGCCGCCGAACACGAGCAGGCGCGCAGCGCCTTCGCGACCGGCGTAGCGTCGCGCGGGCGGAGCGATGGCGACAATCTCCGGACGCACCGGGTTGCCGACGCGCTCGGCCTGCACACTGCTGCCGAAGCTGTTCGGGAATCCCTCGAGCACGCGCTTGGCGAAGCGCGCGAGCACGCGATTGGTGAGGCCCGCGACGGCGTTCTGTTCATGCACGACGAGGGGCCGGCCGAGCAACCATGCCGCGATGCCACCAGGGCCGGAGGCGAAACCGCCCGCGCCGAGCACGACCCTGGGCTGATGCTTGCGGATCGCGCGCATCGCCTGGTTGATGGCGACAAGCAGGCGGAACGGAGCCGCCAGCAGTGTCGCTGCACCCTTGCCACGGAGCCCGCTCACGCTCAGCCACTCGACCGGAATGCCGGCGGCTGGCACGAGGCGCGCCTCGATACCCTGCTGCGTACCGAGCCAGACGATGTCGTAACCGCGGCGCTGCAGCACGCGCGCCGTCGCGAGCGCCGGGAAGACGTGTCCGTCACGAGCATGCTGCTGCCGCCGTAGGACAGCAGTGGCAGCGTGAGACCCTTGGTCGGCAGCAGGCCCATGTTCACGCCGATGTTCACGAATGCCTGCAGGCCCAGCCAGATGCCGATGGCCGCGGCCACGTACGACTGGAACGCCTGCCCGGCCTGTGCGGCTTCGCGCGAGATCAGGAGCGCGCGAGTCACGAGCAACGCGAACAGGGTGACGACGACCGTGACGCCGAGAAAACCGAACTCCTCCGCCAGCACGGCGAAGACGAAGTCCGTGTGGGCTTCGGGCAGGTAAAAGAGCTTCTGCACGCTCGCACCGAGACCGACACCGAACCATTCGCCGCGGCCGATCGCGATCAGCGACTGCACGAGCTGGAAGCCGCTGTCGAATGGATCGCCCCATGGATCGAGGAAGCCCGTCAGCCGGCGCAGCCGGTAAGGCGAGACGACGGCGAGCGCCGCGAGGCCGATGGAGCCGACGACGATCGGCGCAGCCAGGTGGACGATGCGCGCGCCGGCGAGGAACAACACGCCGAGGCCGGTCGCGAACAGCACCGTGGCCGCACCGAAGTCCGGCTCGCACAGCAACAGCACCGCGGCGGCCCCGAGCACGCCGACGGGCACCATGAACGCCTTGAAGTCGCTGCGCAGTTCGTCCGAGCGGCGCACGGCGTAGCTCGCGACGTACATCAGCAGCAGCACGCGCGTCGCTTCCGACACCTGGAAATTCATGAAGCCGAGCCGGATCCAGCGCCGCGATCCGTTGACCTCGTAGCCGATACCGGGAATCAGCACGACGACGAGCAGCAGGAACGCGCCGCCCAGCAGGTACTTCGAATATTCGTCCCAGATGCGCGTCGGCACGGCCAGCCCGACGCACCCGGCCACGAGGCCCAGCGCCACGTAGAGCAGCTGGCGCGTGAAGTAGTGGAACGCCGCGCCCGTCTCCTTCTCGGAAATGCCGATCGACGCCGACGCGACCATGATCAGGCCGATCAGCAGCAGCGCGCACACGGTGCCGATGATCCACGGGTCGAGCAGCAGGCGGCGCGGCTGGCCACTCGAACGCGCGTAACTGTTGACGGTGGAAGCCGGCGCGCTCATGCAGCAAGACTCCTGACGGCGGCGACGAATGCGTCGCCGCGATGGGTGTAGTCGCGGAACATGTCGAGGCTCGCGCAAGCCGGCGAGAGCAGGACGGTGTCGCCCGGTTGCGCGACCGCTTGCGCCGCACGCACGGCCGCAGCCATGTCGGCGGCGCGCTCCGTGGCGCAGACGTCCGCCAGCGTGGCTGCGAGCGCCGGCGCATCGCGGCCGATCAGCACGACGTGACGGACCTTGCCGCGGAAGGCCGCGCGAAGTTCCGAGAAATCCTGGTGCTTGCCATCGCCGCCGGCGATGACGACGAGCGGGCCGGCCAGGCCGAGCACGGCGGCCAGCGTCGCACCGACGTTCGTGCCCTTCGAGTCGTTCACGTAGCGCACACCGCCGACATCGGCGACCCACTGCGAACGGTGCGGCAGGCCACCGAACGCGCACAGCGCGTCGAGCGCCGGAGCGAGCGGCAGTTCGAGGGCTTCGGCCATCGCGAGCGCAGCCATCGCGTTCGCTGCGTTGTGCAGGCCCTGCAGCCGCATCGCTGCGAGCGGCAGCAATGGTTCACCCCGTCGCACGATCATCGGCGCAGGCGAGCGCTCGAGCGTGTAGTCGGCATCGCGGGCTTCGAGACTGAACGACACCACGGACTGGCCCGGGCGCGGCATGCCACGCACCGCCGGGTCATCGGCGTTGATCACGGCCACGTCGCAGCCGTCGAAGATGCGGGCCTTCGCCGCGCCGTACGCTTCGAGACTCGCGTACCGATCCATGTGATCGGGCGTAACGTTGAGCACGGTCGCCGTCACCGTGCGCAGCGAGTGCGTCGTTTCGAGCTGGAAGCTCGACAGTTCGAGCACGTAGAGATCGGGCGTGGGACGCTCGAGCAGATCGAGCGCCGGTTCGCCGAGATTTCCGCCCGCCACCGCGCGCCGGCCACCGGCGTTCGCGAGCTCCGCCACGAGGGTCGTCACCGTGCTCTTGCCGTTCGTGCCGGTGATCGCAGCCACCGCCGCCCGCGCCTCACGGGCGAAGAGCTCGATGTCGCCCACGACCGGAAGCCCGCGTTCGAGCGCTTCGCGCACTACCGGCTCCTGCAAAGACAGGCCCGGCGAAATCACCACTTGCGCGACATCGTCGAGCAGCGACGAGCTGAACGCGCCCGTCCGCAGTTCTGCGGCCGGGACGTTGGCACGCAGCGCATCGACGCCCGGCGGATTCGCGCGCGTATCCGCGACCCGCAGCGTGAGACCTTTGCGGTCGAGGTAGCGCGCAGCCGAAAGTCCGGTGCGACCGAGCCCCAGCACCAGGGCGCGGGTGCCGGCGGCAAGCGGAGCCGGTGTGTGAAGCGTCCCGGTCATCGGAGCTTGAGCGTTGCGAGGCCGAGCAGCACGAGGATCACGGTGATGATCCAGAAGCGGACGATGACCTTCGGTTCCGCCCAGCCCTTGAGTTCGAAGTGGTGATGGATCGGCGCCATCTTGAAAATGCGCTTGCCGCGGAGCTTGAACGACCCCACCTGCAGGATCACCGACACCGTCTCCATGACGAAGACGCCGCCCATGATGAACAGCACGATTTCCTGCCGGACGACGACGGCGATGACGCCGAGCGCTGCGCCGAGCGCCAGTGCCCCGATGTCACCCATGAACACCTGCGCCGGATAGGTGTTGAACCACAGGAACCCGAGGCCTGCACCGAAGATCGCGGAGCAGATCACGAGCACCTCGCCCGCGCCGGAGAGGTATGGGATGCCGAGGTAATTCGAAAACACGACGTTGCCCGACGCGTACGCAAACACACCGAGCGCACCCGCGATGAGCACCGACGGCATGATCGCCAGGCCATCGAGGCCGTCGGTCAGGTTGACTGCGTTGCTCGAACCGACGATCACGAAGTACGTGAGCGGGATGAAAAGAACGCCGAGCGGGACGACGACGTGCTTGAAGAAAGGCACGTACAACGTCGTGTCGGCGGGCGACTGTGCGGTGACGTACAGCACGATCGCGGCGCCAAGCCCGGCGAACGACTGCCAGAAGTACTTGTAGCGCGCGATCAACCCGCGCGAATTGCCGACGACGAGCTTGAGGTAATCGTCCCAGAACCCGATCAGGCCGAAGGCGATGGTGACCAGCAACACCACCCACACGAAACGGTTCGCGAGGTCGGCCCACAGCAGCGTCGCCGCGACGATCGCCGCAAGAATCAGCGCACCGCCCATCGTCGGCGTGCCTGCCTTGCTCAGGTGCGTCTGCGGACCGTCGGACCGCACGCGCTGGCCGACCTGGTATTCGGCAAGCCAGCGGATCATGCGCGGGCCGACCAGCAGCGAGATCGCCAGCGCCGTCAGTGCTGCGAGGATCGCCCGCAGGGTCAGGTACTGGAAGACGTGGAAGCCCGAGTAGTAGTCGGAGAGCCAGGCGGCGACGTGGCGCAGCATCTAGTGTCCCCCTGCCTGCGCCGTGCCACCCGGCACCAGGGCCGCGGTCACGCGCTCGAGTCGATTCACGCGCGAACCCTTGACGTAGATCGTGAGCCCGTCGTGCAGTTCGGGCAGCAGCGCGGACAGCAGGGCGTCCGTGCTCGCATGCCAGGAGCCGCCGGGACCGAAAGATTCCACGGCCGGCTGCGAACCCGTGCCGACGGCGAGCAGTCGGGTGACGCCGCACTCACGCGCGAGGGCGCCCATCTCCGCGTGGAGGTGCGCACCTTCCTCGCCCAGCTCCGCCATCTCACCGAGGACGAGCCAGCGCTCGCCCGGCACCTCGGCCAATGCCCGCAGGCCCACGCGCAGCGACCCGGGATTGGCGTTGTAAGCATCATCGATCAGGCGTACGCCGCGCAGCGCCTGCTTGACTTCGAGCCGTCCCGCGACCGGCCGCATCGACTGCAGGCCACGCTGCACGGCGTCGAGCCCGGCACCGGCCGCCATCGCGGCCGCCGTAGCGGCAAGCGCGTTCATGACGTTGTGTTCGCCCGCGAGACCCAGTTCGATGGAGCGCGTACCGGAGGTCGTGACCAGTTCGAACGTCGTCACGAATCCCGCGGACCGCGGGTGACTGCGGACATCCCGGGCCGAGACGTCGGCGCGTTCACGCAGGCCGAACGTGACCACGCGGCCCGCGCGGCGGGCAAGGCCATGCCAGAACGCGGCAAAGCGATCATCGGCGTTGATCACCGCCGTGCCGTCCGGGCCGAGAGCTTCGAACATCTCACCCTTGCCCCGGGCGACGCCATCGATGCCGCCGAATCCCTCCAGGTGCGCCTGGCCCGCATTGATCACCAGACCGACCGTCGGCTCTACGATCGCAGCCAGGTGCGCGATTTCGCGCTGGTGGTTCGCCCCCATCTCGATGACCGCGCAACGGTGCGCGGCTTCAAGCCGGCACAGCGTGAGCGGCACGCCGATGTGGTTGTTGAGGTTGCCCTGTGTCACGAGGCAGGGACCGAGCTCAGCCATGATCGCGCCGGTCATCTCCTTGACCGTCGTCTTGCCGTTGCTGCCCGTAACGCCGACTACGACGCCGGTGAACGAGCGGCGCCAGGCATTCGCGAAGGCGGCCAGGCCGGCCAGCGTGTCGGAGACGACGACCTGTGGCAGCGGGCAATCAACCAGCCGGCTGACAATCGCGCCTGCGGCGCCGAGCTTCGCCGCATCGTTGACGAAGTCGTGACCGTCGAAGCGCTCGCCCGTGAGCGCGACGAACAGCGCTCCCTGCTCGAGCGCGCGCGAATCGCTGATGACGCGCGCAAACGGCGCGTTGGCGCCGTGCAGGACGCCACCGCACAACTTGGCGAAGCTTGCGAGGTCACGGCTGATCATGCCGCACCCTCGGACAGGCAGGCCTGCACCGTCGCGCGGTCGCTGAACGCGCGCGTCTCGGTGCCGACGACCTGGTAGTCCTCGTGGCCCTTGCCCGCAACGACCACGACGTCGCCGGCCTCAGCCTCGGCGATGGCCTGGCGGATGGCCTCGGCACGGTCGGGAACCACGTGCGCGGCTGCGGTGTCACGCATGCCGGCGAGAATCTGCGCGATGATCGCCGCCGATTCCTCGGTGCGCGGATTGTCGTCGGTGACGATCGCAACGTCAGCGTCGGCCTCGGCGATGCCCCCCATCAGCGGACGCTTGCCGGGATCGCGGTCGCCGCCACAGCCGAACACGCAGAGCAACCGGCCGCGCGCGTGGGCGCGGGCCGCATCCAGCACTTTTGCGAGTGCGTCGGGTGAATGCGCGTAATCGACCAGGACCAGCGGTTGCGTGCCGCCGCCGAAAGACTCCATGCGTCCAGGAGGTGCGACGCACAGCGCCAGCGCGGCCAGCGCCTGCTGCAGCGGCACGTTCCAGCCGAGCAGCACGCCGAGCACGGCGAGCAGGTTCTCCGCGTTGAACTCGCCCACGAGGCGCGAGCGCAGCAGGCCCGTACCCCAGCTGGTTTCGACGTTGATCGTGAGGCCGGCCGACGTCGCGCGCAGTTCCGAGACGCGGATCCAGCCCGTGCCGCGCTCGGCCCACACGTCGTTCGCCGTGGTGTAGACGATCTTCTCGATCGTCGGATCGAGAAGATCGACGAGTTCACGACCGAACGGATCGCGCACGTTGATCACGGCGCAACGCAGGCCCGGCGTATGGAACAGCCGCGTCTTGGCCGCACCGTAAGCCTCGAGCGTGCCGTGGTAATCGAGATGGTCGCGCGTGAGATTGGTGAAGACAGCGGTGTCGAAATGCACACCGGCGACGCGGTCCTGGTCGAGCGCGTGCGACGATACTTCGAGGCCAAGCGTCGACGCGCCTTCGTCGCGGGCTTCGGCGAGACGGCGCTGCACCGTGACTGCATCTGGCGTGGTGAGTCCCGCCTCGTGCACGTTGCCGGGATGACCGTGGCCCAGCGTACCGACGTACCAGCCACGACGACCCAGGAACTCAGACGCCTGCGCCAGCAGGAAGGCGGTGGTGGTCTTGCCGTTGGTGCCGGTGATGCCGGCGACGCGCAGATCGGCCGATGGCCGACGGAAGAAGCGATCCGCGAGCTCGCCGACGTGACGGCTCAAGTGCGGGATGGCGATTGCTGCCACGCGCTCGGGCAGCACCGGCGGCTCGAGGTCGGCGCCCGGCTCCCACAGCACTGCAACCGCACCGCGCTCGACGGCAGTCGCTGCATGCATGAGGCCGTGCGTCGTGCGGCCCGGGCATGCCAGAAACACGCAGCCCGGCGTCGCGGCGCGACTGTCCTGGACGAGATCCGTCACCTGCAGACCGTGCGGTGCGGCGACGTCGAGGCCCTCGAGCAGGCGGCCGAGCGTCATGTTGTAACCGGAGCTCTGGTGGGTCTTGCCGAGTGCGTTCATCGCGTGCTCACCACGGATCCTGCGCTTGCACGAGCGTCGTGGCAGGCACGCGCTGCAAGTCGTCGGGAGGAATGGCGAGCAGGCGCAGCGCGCCGGACATGACCTCGGAGAACACTGGCGCTGCGACGTCGCCGCCGTAGAACTTGCCGGCGCTCGGCTCGTCGACGACCACGAGCGCGGCGAGCCGCGGGTTGCTCGACGGCACGACACCACCGAACACGGCCATGTACTTGGTCGAGTTGTAACCGCCGTCCGCTGCCTTCCACGAGGTGCCGGTCTTGCCGGACACCCGATAACCCATCACCGCTGCGCGACGGGCCGTGCCGGCCTCGCTCACGACGCTCTCCATCATCTGCACGAGTTCGCGGACAACCGCTTCGTCCATGATGCGTTCGCCTGCCGGCGGCACATCCACCCGGCGCAGACTCACCGGACGGCGTATGCCACCCGCACCGAGCACGGCATAGGCCTGCGCGAGCTGCAGCGGCGTGACCGACAGGCCGTAGCCATAGGCCATCGTGGCCTGGCCGATCGAACGCCAGTGCTCGTAACCCGTGAGAATGCCGGCGGATTCGCCTGGGAAGCCCGAGCCAGTCACCGAGCCGAACCCGAGGTCGTGCAGCGTCGACCACATTTCCTGCGGCTTCAGCGTCAGCGCGATCTTCACCACGCCGACGTTGCTCGACTTCTCGAGCACCGTGCGCACGTCGATCGTGCCGAGGTTGTGCTTGTCCTTGACCGTCTTGATGCCGACGCGCAGCGTGCCCGGTCCGGTCTCGATCAGCGTATCCGAGTGGAAGCGCCCGGTCTTCATGGCGGCGCCGACCACGAACGGCTTGATGCTCGAGCCTGGCTCGAAGAAATCGTTGGTCGCGCGATTGCGGTAGCGCGACGGCAGGTATTGCTCGCGGTCGTTCGGGTTGAACGCCGGCTGGTTCACCATGGCCAGCACTTCGCCGGTCTGGATGTCGAGCACGACGACCGAGCCGCCGTGTGCCGCGTTTTCCTGCACGGCCTGCTTGAGCGCGCGGTAGGCCAGGTACTGCACGCGCAAGTCGATGCTGGTGCGCAGGTCCTGGCCCGGGCGCGGCGCCTTGATGCGCTCGATGTCCTCGATCGTGCGACCTTCGCGGTCGCGCATCACGCGCTTGATGCCCGGTTCGCCGCCAAGCCACTGGTCGAACGCGAGCTCGAGACCTTCCTGGCCCACGTCGTCGACGTTGGTGAAGCCGAGCAGATGGCCCGTCACTTCGCCCGCGGGGTAGTAACGACGGTATTCACGCAGCGTGTCGACGCCGGTGATGCCTAGCGCCTTCACCTTCGCCGCGTCGGCCGGGCGCATGTGACGCACCAGGTAGACGAATTCGCGGTCAAGGTTGCTGGTGACGCGCCGGGCGAGCCAGTTCTTGTCGCGGTCGAGCGCCTTGGCGAGCCTGGCGAAATCCTGCGGGTGCTGCGCGAGCTTGCGCGGATCCGCCCAGACCGTATCGACCGGCGTGCTGACCGCGAGGGGCTCGCCATTACGGTCGATGATCATGCCGCGGTTCGCCGAGAGCTTCACGTCACGCAGGATGCGGGCGTCGCCCTGCCTCGCCAGGAAGTCCTGGTCGATGACCTGCAGGTAGATCGCGCGCGCGAGCAGCGCAACGCCGCACAGCGTCAGCAGCGCGCCGACCAGCCACAGGCGCCAACCGCCGACCTCGGTCGGGGCTGCGTCGCGTGCGTGGTGATCGCGGAGCGACGAGCCGCGCGTCATGGTTGCACGATGCGAAGTTCGGACGCCTGCGGCGTCACCATGCCGAGATCATCGTGGGCGACGCGTTCGACGCGGCCATGCGTGGCCCATGTGCTCTGCTCGATCTGCAGCTGGCCCCACTCGATGTCGAGGTCGTCGCGTTTCGTCGTGAGCTTCTGCAACTCGCTGAAACGGTTGCGCGCTTCCTGCTTGCCGTAGACGACGCCGAGCGCGGACGCGAGCACCGCCACCCACAACGCTGCAATCACGAGTCGCCAATGCACCTGGCTCATGCCGCGACCCTCTCGGCCACGCGCAGCACGGCGCTTCGCGCACGCGGGTTGCCGGCGATTTCCGCATCGCCGGGCATGACGGCGCCGCCGATGAGCCGCAGGCGGGGCCGGGCATGCGGCGGCACGTTCGGCAGCTCCGCGTAGAGCGGATCGCCCTGGGCCTCGCGGCGCAGGAAGCGCTTGACCAGCCTGTCCTCGAGCGAGTGGAAGCTGATCACGCACAGCCGGCCGCCCGGAGCGAGCAGGTTGACGGCCTGGGGCAAGGCGGCCTCGGCTTCCTCGAGCTCGCGATTCACGTGGATGCGGATCGCCTGGAAGGTGCGCGTCGCCGGATGCTTGCCCGGTTCGCGCGTCGGCACTGCGCCGGCCACGATCTCGGCGAGTTGCCGCGTGGTGACGATCGGCGTCGCAGCGCGCGCGGCCACGATGGCATGTGCGATGCGACGCGAGAATTTTTCTTCACCGAGCTTGAAGAGCACGTCCGCAATCTCCCGCTCGCTCGCTCGCGCTAACCATTGCGCGGCGCTCAATCCGGACTCGTTGTCCATGCGCATGTCGAGCGGACCGTCCTGCATGAAACTGAAGCCCCGCCTGGCTTCATCGAGCTGCGGCGACGAGACCCCCAGGTCCAGAAGTACGCCTTGCAGCCCCCCTTCCCAACCTGCCGCGCGAACCCGCTCCTCGAGCTGGCCGAACGACCCCCGCACCAGAGTGAGACGCGGCTCCGCCGCAAACCGCTCGCGACCGGCCGCCATGGCTTCCGGATCGCGATCGATGGCGCAGACGCGGCCTGCCGGACCGAGCCGCGCGAGGATCGCTGCGGCGTGACCGCCCCGGCCGAAGGTCGCGTCGCAGTAGCGTCCGTCGGCCTGCACGGCGAGCCCGGCCAGCACCTCGTCGAGAAGCACCGGCTTGTGCGCTGCCACCGCGCTCCCGCCTACAGCGAGAGCTGTTCGAGTTCGGCGGGCAGGTCGCCCGGCTCGTCACCCGCTTGCAGCCACTCGTCGCGGCGCTCGTTCCAGTGCTGCTCGTCCCACAGCTCGAAACGGCTGCCCTGCCCGATCAACATCGCCTGGCGCGACAGTCCCGCGTACTCGCGCAGTTTCGGCGGCACCAGCACACGGCCATGCGAGTCGAGCTCGAGGTCCGTGGCGTGTCCCACCATGAGCCGCTGCAACCGCCGCGCCTGAGGATTCAGGGTCGGCAGGCGCATCAACTTGCGCTCGATCTCCTCCCAGTCCGGGAGGGGATAAATCAGCAGGCACTTGTCGGAACGGTCCACCGTCGCCACCAGTCGCCCCTCGCTGCGCTCGACGAGCGTGTCCCGGTACCGCGC
>JAPLSF010000332.1 GCA_026398785.1 Pseudomonadota bacterium
GGGCATTCCACGGTACTGATCGAGATCGACGGACTGCGCGTACTGACAGACCCCGTGTGGGGTTCGCGCGCCTCCCCATCGCAATGGGCGGGCCCGAAGCGGTTTCAGCCGGTGCCCATCCCGATCCGTGCGCTGCCGCACCTCGATGCGGTCGTGATCTCGCACGATCACTACGACCATCTGGACTACACCACGATCCGTGCGCTGGCGAAGCGCGACGTGCCGCTGGTGATGCCGCGGCTCGGTGAGCCCGTGGAGCCGGCGCACGTGGAGCGGGTGTCGCCGTGGTGGCGCACGGTGGAACTGCAGGCACAACGCAAGGTCGTCGTGGAACCGCGCGAGCCCATTCAGGAACCGAGTGAGGGCACGGCTAAGAGAAGCCTGCCGTGGCCGTTCGATTGATCGGGCCCACAGGCGGCCATGGCGTGGAGAACAGCGATGCTTGATTATCTTTTTCTGGGGCTTGTGGTCGCATATTTTGCCTGGCGCGTGCTGTCGTCGCTGCTCATACGGCGTCGATTGCCGGCGCTGCTCAAGGCCGGGGCACAGGTGGTGGACGTGCGCAGTCTCGCGGAATTCGCGGGTGGTCACGCGACGGGAAGCGTGAACATTCCGCTGGCGGAGATCGGCGAGCGCGCCGGGGAACTGGATCGGAATCGGCCGGTGATCGTGTGCTGTGCGTCGGGCACGCGCAGTGCGCTGGCGGCCCACCGGCTGCGCGGGCAAGGGTTCAAGCAGGTTCTGAACGCGGGTTCGTGGCGCAGTCTGCGTCTGCCACCTGCGTGAAGCGTTCGCGCGACGGAGACAACGATGCCGACGGTGCTGGTGCCAATTCCTACTGCAGACTTCGATCCGACCGAAGCGGCAGTGCCATGGAAGGTATTGCGGGCACGCGGCATTGCGGTCGTGTTCGCAACGCCTGATGGAAACCCGGGCCAGGCCGACGCGCGGATCCTGACGGGGCGCGGCTTGGGCGTGCTGGCCCCTGTGCTGAAGGCCGACGCGAACGGCCGCCAGGCCTACGCCGAGATGGCGGCGAGTCCCGAGTTTCTGCATCCGGTCACGTATGCGCAGGCGCGCATCGCCGACGTCCAGGGTCTGCTGCTGCCGGGTGGGCACGCACCGGGCATGAAGCCTTACCTCGAGTCGACGCAGCTGCAGACGTTGGTGGCGGCTGCGTTTGCAGCGCAGATTCCGGTGGGCGCCATCTGCCACGGCGTCGTGCTCGCGGCGCGTTCGCGCGATGAGGGTGGCCGGTCGGTGCTCTACGGCCGGAAGACCACTGCGCTTACCAAGCCGATGGAACTCACGGCGTGGTCGCTGACCCGTGCCTGGCTCGGCGACTACTACCGCACCTACCCGACCACGGTCGAGGACGAAGTCACGGCCTCGCTCGCGGCGGCGGGCGATTTCATGCGCGGGCCCATGAGCACGCGCAGGGACTCAGCCGGCCGCCTCGAGATCGGATTCACGGTGCGGGACCGCCAGTATCTCTCGGCGCGGTGGCCGGGGGATGCACACCGGTTTGCGACCGAGTTTGCAGGGATGCTGCAGGCCGGATGAGAGTGAAACGGAGCCAGGGCGACTGGACATCGTCGCCCTGGCCCGAGGCAACACGGAGGCGCGACGTCAGGCGGTCGCGGCGTCCTTCAGCTTCTTCATCGGACGCACCTTGACCTTGACGGTCGCGGGCTTCGCCTTGAAGGTCGTCGGCTCGCCGGTGAAGGGATTGATTCCCTTGCGCGCCGGCTTCGCTGCCACCTTGGTGACGGTGATCTTCAGCAGTCCCGGCAGCATGAAGGTACCGCCGCCTTTCCTGCCGATCGAGGCGCGGATCGCGTCCTCGAGGGCGGCGAGCAATGCGCGCACGTCCTTTGCGGCGACCTTCGCTGCATCGGCGAGGTGAGCGACCAGTGCGGACTTGGTCAGCACGCTCTTGATCGATTGCGGGGCCTTCGGGGCCGCCTTGCGGGCGGGTTTCTTCGCGGACTTCTTTACGGACTTCTTCGCTTTTGCCATTGGGGGTAGTTCAACCTCGTGAGTTGGTGAATTCACGGCCAGAGGATGCCGGCCACGGAGCGAACGGTAGGCGAATGTCGTGCGGAAGCCAAGGGGTGCGCTCTGCTCACGGACTGATCGTGTACCCCTTGCCGCTCATGCAGGTCGCAAAGGCTTGCTTCGAGGCTGCATCGGCTGACTGCGTCGCCGTGGCCTGTTGTTGCTGCGCCTGCTGCTGCTGCGTCTCTTGCTGGGTCTTTTTCGTTTCGCGACGATCCTGCCGCTGACGGGCGCCGCCCACGACAGCACCGGCAACAGCGGCGTCTTGCGCCTGGTTTTGCCGATACTGCTGCTGCACGTCGCTGTCGACCTTGTCGTAGTTCTCGTGTTGATTGCCCCGCACCTCGGCGGCCGCCGCACCTGCGGTAGCGCCGACCGCTGCACCCTTCAGACGTCCACCTGACGGTGCCGCCGCTGCTGTCGTCGTCGCCGGAGCCGCGGCCTGAGTGGCGGAGGCCAGCGCCTGGTCGTAGGCCGTCTTCGCCTGCGCCTGGCAGGCTGCGGTGTCCTGCTGGATTTGCTGCGGCGCCTGTCCCTGCATCGGGATCACGGTCTCGGCACGAGCCGGGGCCGCCAGCGTCATGACGGCCACCGCGCAAGCAGACATGAGAGTTCCGGTCTGCACTTGAGCATCCTCCAATCTGTGTGTAGTTGCGGGCGCCGACGCAAACCCACCCGCCTCGGCTCACCCGCTCGCTCCGGTCGAGAGTAGCCCTATTGGCCCGGAGAATCGATTGGGAGATATCGCGTCAGGCCGACATCCGCACACGCATCTGCTGTAACACGTCGGCTGCCAGTTCGAACGAGCGCAGCCGTGCCGCATGGTCGAACACGTTCGCCGTCAGCATCAGCTCATCGGGCCGGTGCCGCTCGATGAAGGCCTCGACACCGCAGGCCACGGCCGCCGGAGCGCCGATCACGGCGCAAGCCAGCGCTCGATCGACGCCCGCGCGTTCCTCCGGCGTACTGACTGCCGTGATGTCCGCGACCGGTGGCTGCACCAGCCCGGGCCGGCCACGCCGCAGGTTGATGAAGCCGAGCTGCTGCGACGTAAACAATCGTTTTGCTTCCGCGTCGCTGTCGGCCGCGACCACGTTCAGCGCCAGCAATACGCGCGGCCGCGTGAGGCGGGCCGACGGACGAAACTTCTCGCGATAGATCGCCAGCGCCTGCTCCAGCATCTCGGGCGCGAAGTGCGAGGCAAACGCATAGGGCAAGCCGAGCGCCGCTGCGAGCTGCGCGCCAAACAGGCTCGATCCGAGGATCCACGCCTCCACCTCGATGCCGGCGCCCGGCACGGCGCGCACCTGCTGGCCCGGTGCGACTGGCTCGAAGTACTGCAGCAGTTCCATCACGTCGTTCGGGAACTCGTCTGCTCCCTGGTAGTACCGCCGCAACGCACGTGTAGCCGCCTGGTCGGTGCCCGGCGCGCGACCGAGCCCGAGATCGATACGCCCCGGATACAGCGACGCCAGGGTGCCGAACTGCTCGGCCACCTGCAGCGGCGCGTGGTTCGGCAGCATGATGCCGCCGGAACCGACGCGGATCGTGGACGTGTGGCCGGCGACGTGCCCGATCAGCACGGCCGTCGCCGCACTCGCAATCCCCGGCATGTTGTGGTGTTCCGCCAGCCAATAGCGTCGGTAACCCAGGCGCTCCCCGAGCCGTGCCAGGTCGATCATGTTGGCGAAGGCGGTGCGCGCGTCACTGCCTTCAGCGACTGGCACGAGATCCAGGATGGAGAATGGAATCATCCAGGCATCTTGCCCGAACAAGCGGCGTCGTGTTCCGGCCGATGGACCACGCGGGCTCTCGGCTTCATGCAGTCACCCTAGGTAAAACTGGATCTGTCGCGCCGTCGCGGTGGAGTGTACAAAGAACGTGACCCCGCTGTGAGTGCCGACTGGCGGCCGACGACACGGGGTCCGAGCGGAGACGGACCGCGGGATCTCCCCTCCCGCTGGAGGTTCGCCGCTGAGACCCGCGCGCAGTGTCGCGCAGGTTGCCTTGGTCGGCCGATGCATCGCGACGCTGTCGCCATCGGCACAAGGGCATGAAACGCCGAAGCCAGCCTGGCCGAGCGCGCTCCGTCGACGCTCGGCCTTTTCATGGGAACTCACGAGTCTGCAGCGTTCCGCATCAGGCGCAGATTACTTCGCCGCGTCAATCATTCGCGTGATTGCCAGCTCGACCTCCTCGGCCACGCGCTTCAATTCCGGCGCGTCCGACAGGCTCGCAAGCATGGCTGTCGGCTTCACCATACCGATGTGGGTCTGGCCGCCGTCCTCGTAGACCGAGATACGACACGGGAGCGCAACGTTCATGCCCATGTCCGCTGTCAGCACACGCGCCGCTTGCTTTGGGTTGCAGACGTCGAGAATCCGGCACTCCTGCGGCAATTCAACGCCCTTGCCGGCCAGAGTCTGCTTCAGGTCGTACTGGTGCAGGACCCCAAATCCGTTCTGGCGCACGGCCGCCTCGAGATCCGCCGCGGCCTGGTCGACGCTCTTGTTGCTGGTGACGATGTATCGCATGGCGCGCTCCTTTGCAGAACATCAGCCAATCATCCGCCAAAGCGTGGCGCCGACCATCGACGCTTTCCACCGCGACCCCACCGACTGGAAATCACGCAGTTCGTCTCGCCCTACGTGCGGAGGCGTACAGATGGCGCGGGCAATAAACGCCAGAATCGCTCACACATCAGGAGAACATCATGAAACTTGGATTTTTGAAGCTCACCGCAATCGTGGCAGTGCTGGCGGTAGCCAGTGCCTGCTCCGCCACGCGCACGCAGCAGTCGGCCGGCGAGGTCATGGACGACAGCGTACTGACCTCCAAGGTGAAGGTCGCCCTGATCGACGACCCGACCACCAAGGCCGGCCAGATCAACGTCGAAACCTATCGCGGCGTCGTGCAGCTCGGCGGCTTCGTCGATAACGCCAAGCAGAAAGACCAGGCCACGAAGGTGGCGCGCTCGATCACGGGCGTCAAGGAAGTCCGCAACGATCTGCTCATCAGCACGAAGCCGCATGCGACGACCGGTCAGGACGTCGATGACAGCATGTTGACGGCCTCCGTCAAGACCAAGCTCATGGACGACTCGACGACCAAGGCGTACGAGATCAACGTGGGAACGCAAAAGGGTGTGGTGCAGCTCACCGGGTTCGTCGATTCGACGAACATGAAGGCCCGAGCCGGCGAACTGGCGCGCTCGGTAGACGGTGTCAAAGACGTGCGCAACGACCTCGAGATCAGGCAGAAGTGATGCCGCAGCGGCCGTGGGTCGGGTGTCGCCCGCCCCGGCCGCGTGTTATTGGCTAAGGATGCCCGTGACTGACTTCACGGGCATCTTCGTTTGCATGGGCACCTGCTCTGGTTCTCATGCCGGGCTCCAGCAGCGACGCCACCTCATCACGGCGCGCCATCGTGTCGGCATACCCAAGCGCGATCAGCTCGCGGGTATAGCCCGACTCGAACAACAGGTAACTCAGCAGCTCCGAGCCGTCACTGTCGGCGGCGCCGATGATTCGAAGCAGCGCGCGTACGGTCCGTGGCATCTGGCGGGCATGCCTGGCAGCGATGGCACCGAGGTCCGCGCGAGGCACGAGCACCAGTGAGTCGATGTGACGCAACCCCTCAGGGTTGGGCACGGAGGACTGCGCCACCAGCCGATTCAGCCGCTCGAGTTGTGCAACACCGGCGTGCAGCGAATCCATGAAGAGCGTGTCCAGCATGAAGCCGAACAGTTTCCCGAAGCTCGGCGTCGCTGTTGCGTCGAGGTTACGGGGTGCCTG
>JAPLSF010000151.1 GCA_026398785.1 Pseudomonadota bacterium
GCCGCCGCCGCCGCCGCCATCGTCACGGCCACCGTCGTCGCCGCCACCACCTTTGCCCCCGAACATCTGGGACAGTTTGCGTTGCAAGTTGCGCAGGGCCTCGTCGAGGTCGGCCGCTCCCTTTTCGGGGCGGTTGCCCCAGGGATTGCGATTCTTGCCCGGGTCGTTCCAGGCCATGGGTGGGAGTACTCCAGATACGTTGCTATTCAAGGGCTTAAGGGCGAATCCCAGGCGCTTGTTGCGGCTACCAGCCGTCATGCCGCACCCCGGGTCGCCAAAGAATCATTGGATTGTAAAAACCGACCTGCGTCGGCACAAGGCGCGTTTGCCGCTGGTAGTTCGATCCCGTCCTCGCGGCAGATTCGTTCGAGGTCCTGCCGGCGCAGGCTGACTTCGGCCTCGACCACGCCGTCCTCGAGCGTCTGGTGTGCGATGACCGCCCCAGCAGCGAAGAGCCGGGCCCGCGCACGGCCAGCCTGCGGGGGCAAGCGCAGTGTACCCCGCCAGAGGTCGGCGCCGAGCCGCTGGTGTAACGCCTGCAGCAGCAGGCCAATGCCCTCACCGCTGTGCGCCGACAGCCAGACCCGATCGATGCGCCCGTCTGCGCCCGCTTCCGACCGCGGCGGTTCGCCTGTGCGGTCGATCTTGTTGAACACGGCGATCTGCGGCACGCCCTGCGCGCCAATTGACAGCAGCACGTCGTCGACCTGCGCGATGCGGTCGCTGCGCTCGGGGTCGGACGCATCGATGACGTGCAGCAGCAAGTCGGCTTCGCGTGCTTCCTGCAGCGTCGAGCGGAATGCGGCGACCAGTTCGTGCGGCAGGTCGCGCACGAATCCAACGGTATCGGCGAGCGCCGTCTCGAGGCCCGGCGCCAGGTGCAGGCGGCGCACCGTCGGATCGAGCGTGGCGAACAACTGATCGGCCGCATATGCGTCGGAGCGCGTCAGGCGATTGAACAGCGTCGATTTGCCGGCGTTGGTGTAACCGACGAGCGCGATCGTCGGCACTTCCTGTCGCCTGCGTTCCTGCCGCGTGGTCTCACGCTGCTGCAGCACTTTCTCGATCCGGTCGTTGAGGGTCTTGATGCGCTTGCCGATCAGGCGGCGGTCGGTTTCGAGCTGGGTTTCACCCGGTCCACGCAGACCGATGCCACCGCCGCGCTGGCTGTCGAGGTGGGTCCAGCCGCGCACGAGGCGCGTGGACATGTGCTGCAACTGTGCGAGCTCGACCTGCAATTTGCCTTCGAACGTGCGCGCGCGTTGCGCGAAGATGTCGAGGATCAGGCCGCTGCGGTCGAGCACGCGGCACTGCAGTTCTTTTTCGAGGTTGCGTTCCTGGCTGGGGCTCAACGCGCCGTCGATGACGACGAGATCGGCGGCGAGCGCTGCGACGCGCGCGCGGAGTTCTTCGACCTTGCCGGAGCCGATGAAGAAGCGGGGATCAGCGGACTTGCGGGTGGGCGCCAGCACTTCGAGCACCTGCGCGCCTGCAGAACGCGCGAGCGCGCCGAACTCTTCCACGCGATCAGGTTCGGGGGCTCGACCGAGCCCCACACAGACTAGGATCGCGCGTTCGCCGCTGGCCGGCCTTTCGAACAATGCTCCCTGTCCTCGCCTGAACCGGCTCAGCCCGCGGGGGCGTCGTCCTCGAGCGGCGGCAGGTCGTCATCGCCCGCCGGGAGGCGCACGTTGCGGGCCGGCACGATCGTCGAGATGGCGTGCTTGTAGACCATCTGGCTCACGCTGTTGCGCAGCAGGACCACGAACTGGTCGAACGAGTCGATCTGGCCCTGCAGCTTGATGCCGTTGACCAGGTAGATGGAAACAGGGATACGCTCCTTGCGCAGAGCGTTCAGGAAAGGATCCTGCAGGGACTGGCCCTTGGCCATTGCTATCGTCTCCTTTTTTCTCTGGTGCCGTTCGTTCCTGCGCAGCTTCTTCCGTGCAACGGCCCGCCTGGATGCGCCAGGCTCCCAACAAGAACCAAGTGAGTCTAGCACAGGGAATTCGCACCGATTTTTCCGGCTGCTCTGGTCACGGCGTCGTATATCGGGACGAGATCACGTTCTGCAAGGGACGGCACCCAGGCAATGGCCGGATCGCCACGGAGCCACGTCAGCTGACGCTTGGCCAGATTGCGGGTCGCCTGCCGCGCGGCTGCCACGGCGTCCTCCAGGCTGCATTCGCCGGCGAGATGCTGCCAGATCTGGCGGTAGCCGACGGCCCGCAGGCTGGGCAGGTCCGGGTCGAGGTCGCCCCGGACCTGCAGCGCCCTGACCTCGTCCACCAGTCCGGCCGCAACCATCTGGTCGAACCGCGCGTTGATCCGGACGTAGAGCTCCGGCCGCGCTACGGGCATCAGGGCGAACCGAGCGAGGCAGACGGCCGGAGGCTCCGACTGCTGTTGCAGATCTGACAGACGCTCGCCGGTGAGTTGCAGGACTTCGAGCGCCCGCTGGATCCGCTGGGCATCGGCGGGCTGAATCCGGCTCGCCGCGACCGGATCGCGTTGAGCGAGTCCGGCATGCATGGCGGGCCAGCCGCTCGATTGCGCGACCAGGTCGAGAGCGGCCCGCACCTGCGGGTCGGCTTCGGGCAACGGCGCGAGCCCGTGCGTGAGTGCACGGAAGTACAGCATCGTGCCGCCCACCAGCAACGGCACCCGGCCGCGGGCGCGGATCTCTGCGATGCACTGGAGTGCGTCGCGCAGGAACCGGCCGGCGGAATACGGATCCGACGGATCGCAGATGTCGATGAGGTGATGCGGCACGGCCGCGCGTTCGGCCGCGGACGGCTTCGACGTGCCGATGTCCATGCCCCGGTACACCGGCGCCGAATCGACACTGACGATCTCGAGCGGAAAGCGCCGGGCCAGCTGCAAAGCGAGCGCGGTCTTGCCCGTGCACGTCGGCCCCATCAGGCAGACGGCGTCGGGGGCTTCGTCGACAGTATTTGCGGGAGTGTTCATCGTCCGCGCAGGAACAGCCGGTCGAGGTCGTCCATGCTGACGAACGACCAGGTGGGACGGCCGTGCACGCACTGATCACTGCGCACGGTCTGCTCCATTTCCCGGAGCAGCGCATTCATCTCGGGAACGGTCAGCCGGCGGTTGGCGCGGACGGCCTGGTGACAC
>JAPLSF010000100.1 GCA_026398785.1 Pseudomonadota bacterium
GCACGAGTGCCTGCGCCTGAGCTACGCGCAACCGCCTGAGAGCGTGCGCGCCGGCATCGCGATCCTCGCCGAGGAAGTGCGCCGCGCGTACGAGCGCGGCTAGCGTCACAAGGCGGCCGTCTGATGGGTTTCAAGGCCGGGACGCCGTAAACCCGTCCATGGGGGCTCCGGGCGCGGCGTCCATGCCGCGCACGGCCCGGCCGGAAATCCAGTGGACGGACAGGCGCCGACCCCTCGCGCGACGTTAACGCGGCCCGCGCTCGGCCAGGAACTCCGACAGCACCAGCGACGTGTGCGATTCGCGCGGCGCTGCTGCCAGCTGCTCGGGCGGGCCTTCCGCGACGACGCGTCCGCCGCCCGAGCCACCCTCGGGACCGAGGTCCACGACCCAGTCAGCCTCCGCGATCACGTCGAGGTTGTGCTCGATGACCACGACGGTGTTGCCGGCATCCACCAGTCGATGCAGCACGCGGATCAGCTTTTCGACGTCGGCCATGTGCAGGCCGACCGTCGGTTCGTCGAGCACGTAGAGCGTCTGCACGGCACCCTCGCGACCCGGACGCAGGCGCGCGAGCTCCGTGACGAGCTTTATGCGCTGGGCCTCGCCGCCAGAGAGCGTCGGGCTCGGCTGACCGAGGGTCAGGTAGCCAAGCCCGACGTCCTGCAGCAGCGTGAGCGCGTGGTGCACTTTCGGATGCGCCTCGAAGAAGCCCACCGCGTCGTCCACGCTCATGGCGAGCACGTCGCCGACGCTGCGGTCGCGCCAGGTCACGGCGAGTGTCTCGGCGTTGAAGCGCCGGCCGCCGCAGACGTCGCAGAGCACCTTCACGTCCGGCAGGAAGCTCATCTCGATCGTCTGCACGCCCTGACCTTCGCAGGCCTCGCAACGCCCGCCCGCGGTATTGAACGAGAACCGTCCGGGACCGTAGCCGCGAACCTTCGCATCGGTCGTGCCGGCGAACAGCTTGCGCACGTCATCCCAGAAGCCGACGTACGTTGCCGGGCACGAGCGCGGCGTCTTGCCAATCGGCGTCTGGTCGACCTCGAGCACGCGGGCGATGGCTTCGCTGCCGTCGATGCGATCGCAGCCGACCCACTGCGGCACCTTGCGCCGGCTCTGCTGCGACGTGCGCACGCTCATGTTCGCGTGCAGCACGTCACGCGCCAGCGTCGACTTGCCCGAGCCTGACACACCCGTGACGACTGCAAGTCGCCCGAGCGGAAAACGCGCTTTCGCCCTGCGCAGGTTGTGCAACTGCGCGCCGCGGACCACGAGACTCGGCGTAGCGCGCGTCACCGGGCGGCGCGGCACGAGTGGATGAAGCAACGGATGCGCCAGGAAGCGGCCGGTCAGCGACAGCGGGGAACGAATCAGGTCTGCCACCGTGCCCTCGCCCACGACGTGACCACCGCGCGTGCCGGCACCGGGGCCGAGGTCGAGCAGATGATCGGCGCGGCGGATCGTCGCTTCGTCGTGCTCGACCACGAGCAGCGTGTTGCCCTTGCGCGCGAGCTTCTGCAACGAGTCCAGCAGGATGCGGTTGTCGCGCGGATGGAGGCCGATCGTCGGCTCGTCCAGCACGTAACACACGCCTTGCAGATTCGACCCAAGCTGCGCGGCCAGGCGGATGCGCTGCGCCTCGCCGCCCGACAGCGTCGGGGCCGAGCGGTCGAGCGAGAGGTAGCCCAGTCCGACGTCGCTGAGGAACGCGAGCCGTGACTTCGCTTCGGTCTGCAGGTCACGTGCGATCTCGGCCTCGCGTCCCTGCAACCGCAGCGAGTCGAAGAACGACAACGCCTGCTCGACCGGCAACGCGGACAACTCGGCGATCGATTTGCCCTTGAACGTGACGTTGAGTGCAACGGGATTCAGCCGCTGGCCGTCGCAGGCCGAGCACGCGGTCGCTTCGCCTTCGAACCAGTCGTTCCACCAGGCTTCCTCGCCGGACTGCTCCTGGTCGAAGCCGCTGATCTGCAGACCGGTGCCGAAACATTCCTCGCACCAGCCGTGTTTGGAGTTGTAAGAGAACATGCGCGGATCCGGCTCGGCGAAACTCCGCGCGCACGACGGACAGGCCCGACGGGTCGAGAAGACGCGCGTGCGGCCCTTGTCGACGATGTGTGCCACCCCCTTGCCGAATTCGAGCGCGCGGTCGAGCGCGGCCCGCAACGGTGCTTCCGTTGCGGCACCGACCTTCACCCTGCCAACCGGCAACTCGATGGTGTGCTCGCGGAAGCGATCGAGACGGGGCCACTGGGCGGTCGGCCGCATTGCGTCGTCGACGCGCAGTTCCGCGTAACCCTTCGCGAGCGCCCACTGCGCGAGGTCCGTGTAGTAGCCCTTGCGCGCTACGACCAACGGCGCGAACAGCTCGATCTTGCGGCCCTTCGCCTCGCGCAGCAGCAACGCGGCGATCGAATCCGCGCTTTGCGGCTCGATCGGCACCTGACAGTCCGGGCAATGCTGCACGCCGAGCTTCACGTACAGCAACCGCAGGAAATGGTGCACTTCGGTCAGCGTGCCGACCGTGCTCTTGCGACCGCCACGGCTGGTGCGCTGCTCGATCGCGACCGTCGGTGGAATGCCGAAGATGGCGTCGACGTCGGGACGTGATGCCGGCTGCACGAACTGCCGTGCGTACGCATTGAGCGACTCGAGGTAGCGCCGCTGACCCTCGGCAAAGATGATGTCGAAGGCGAGCGTGGACTTGCCGGAGCCGGACACGCCCGTCAGCACGGTCATGCCAGCGCGTGGGATCGTGACTTCGATGTCGCGCAGGTTGTGTTCACGTGCACGGTGCACGACGATCGAATCGCGCGCACGGTCGGCGACCGCATCCCGCACCACAGCAGGCAGTGACATCGCAGGGATCAACGCGTGGCCGGCCTTGAGGACTGCCGCACGCTCCGTGTCGTAGGCGAGCAGCGCACGTCCCGTGTGCGACGCGGGCTCGGCCATCACCTGTGCGGGCGTCCCGGCCGCCAGCAGCCGTCCGCCGCCATCGCCGCCTTCCGGACCCAGGTCGAGGATCCAGTCCGCCGCGCGGATCACATCGAGATTGTGCTCGATCACGAGCAGCGAGTGCCCCGCATCGAGCAGGCGCTTGAACGCGCCGAGCAGTTTGGCGACGTCGTCAAAGTGCAGACCCGTGGTCGGCTCGTCGAAGAGGAACAGCGTGCCGCGGAAATTGGGGACGCTCACCGATCTTCCGTCTGGAAAATCGGTGAGCGTCCCCAATTTCCGCTTCAGCGGCTTCACGTCGGCGAGGTGGCCCGCGAGCTTCAGCCGCTGGGCTTCGCCGCCGGACAGCGTCGGGACGGGCTGGCCGAGCCGCAGATAGTCGAGACCGACCGCAGCGAGCGGCTCGAGCCGGTCGAGCACTTCCCGGTCATCGGCGAAGAACACGACCGCTTCGGAGACGGTCATCTCCAGCACGTCGGCAATGCTGAGCGCCGGGCCCTGGTTGCGACGGATCCGCACTTCGAGGATTTCCGGCCGGAAGCGCTTGCCATCGCAATCGGGGCAGCGCAGGTATACGTCGGAGAGGAACTGCATCTCGACGTGTTCAAAGCCGTTGCCGCCACACGTGGGGCAGCGCCCGTTGCCGGAATTGAAGCTGAACGTGCCGAGTGTGTAGCCGCGCTCGACCGCGACGGCAGCACGCGCAAAACGCTTGCGAATCGCGTCGAACGCGCCGACGTAGCTCGCCGGGTTCGAGCGAGTCGTGCGGCCGATCTGCGTCTGGTCCACCATCACGACTTCGCCGACGAGGTCCGCGCCCTCGAGCGCCTCGTGTGCGCCCGGCGTCTCGGTTGGCTTGCCGTGGGCACGTCGCAGGCCAGCGTAGAGTACGTCCTGCACCAGCGTGGACTTGCCAGAACCGGACACACCCGTCACGCAGACCAGCCGTCGCAGGGGAATCTCGACGTCGAGGTGCTTGAGGTTGTGTTCCGTCGCGCCGCGCACCTTGATCGCAGGCGCACCGGGCTCCGGCGCACCGCGTTTGCCGGCTGCCGTCACTGCATCGAGACGACCCGACAGGTACCTGGCCGTGAGCGTGTCGGAGCGGGCCGCGAGTTCGGCGGGCGTGCCTTCGAACACGATCTGGCCGCCGTGCTCGCCGGGGCCGGGCCCCATGTCGATGACGCGATCGGCCGTCAGCATGATCTGCGGGTCGTGCTCGACGACCAGCAGCGAGTTGCCGTTGTCGCGCAGGCGGTGCATCACCTCGATCACGCGGCGCATGTCGCGCGGATGCAGACCGATCGAGGGCTCATCGAGCACGAACAGCGTGTTCACGAGCGAAGTGCCGAGTGCCGTGGTCAGGCTGATGCGCTGCACTTCGCCGCCCGAGAGCGTGCGCGACTGACGATCGAGCGTCAGGTACCCGAGGCCCACGCGGACCAGGAAGCCGAGCCGCGAGCGAACCTCGCCGAGCAGCTGGCCGGCAGCCTCGTCGAGCGGTGCAGGCAGCGCGATGCGTTCAAGGAATGCGAGGCATTGGTCGAGCGGCAACAGCATCATTTCGTGGATGTTGAGGCCGGGTCCGGGGCGCTCGCGCGCCGCGAGCCGCCACAGCAGCGCTTCTTCCTTGAGCCGCCCGCCATTGCAGGTGTGACACGGCGTGTAGCTGCGGTACTTCGAGAGCAGCACGCGCACGTGCATCCTGTAGCTCCTGGTCTCGAGCCACTGGAAGAACCGGCGCACGCCGTACCAGACTTTCTTTTCCCAGGGGCCCTCGCCTTCGAGGACCCATTGCTGCTGCTCTGCGGTGAGGTCGCGCCACGGCGTGTCGACGGGAATGCCGCGCTTCTTCGCGAACCGCAACAGGTCGTCCTGGCACTCGCGGTTCGACTCGGTCTGCCACGGCTTGATCACGCCGCCGCGCAGCGTCTTGCTCGTGTCCGGCGTCACCAGCGCGAAATCAATGCCGATCACGCGCCCGAACCCGCGGCACGTCTCGCACGCGCCGAGCGGAGAGTTGAACGAGAACAGGCTCGGCGCTGGATCGCGGTAGTGGATGTCGCAGTCGGCACAGTGCAGGTCGGTCGAGAAACGCCAGACGGTTTCGAAGCCATCACCCGCACCCTCTGCCGCCGACGCGCGAGAGGGAGTGCGCACGTTCACCCGTCCGCGCCCGATCCGCAGCGCAGCCTCGAAAGCATCGATGACCCGGCCGCGATCGACGTTACCGAGCCGGAAACGGTCCTGGACGATCTCGAGCTTCTCCGCTGCGCTCGAATGCACGCGGGTATAGCCCTGCTGCTCGAGCAGCTTGAGCACCTCGGCTGCGCTGAAGTTGACCGGCACCGTCACCGGGAACGTGACGAGCAGTCGCGGATCGCCCGCGGCCTGCGCGCGCTGAACCAGCGTGGCATGGATCGAATCGGGCGTGTCGCGGCGAACCGGACCGCCGCAGCCCCGGCAATGCAGCTGGCCGGCGCGCGCATAGAGCAGCTTCAGGTGGTCGTTCAGCTCGGTCATCGTGCCCACGGTCGAGCGCGAGGTCCGTACGGGATTGATCTGGTCGATCGCGATCGCAGGCGGAATGCCTTCGATCCTCGCCATCCGGGGCTTGTCCATGCGGTCGAGGAACTGCCGCGCGTACGGCGAAAATGTCTCGACGTAGCGGCGCTGGCCCTCGGCATAGATCGTGTCGAAGACGAGCGAAGACTTGCCCGAACCGGACACGCCTGTCACGACGACGAGCTGGCGGAGCGGGATGTCCAGGTCGAGGCCCCGCAGATTGTTCTGCCGGGCCCCGCGAATGCGGATGCTGTCGTGGGGCGACTTTGACATGGGGATCGAGGGGGCCCGGGGGAAACTACGGGCCCGGTAACGCTACCACGATCCGGCTGGATCGCAGATACTTCGCGCAGAACTAAACCGATACGCCTGGGGGTCCGAAATGCGGTGGTTATCCGCCCTGATGCCGCGGGAGACGCGGTTTTTCGCATTGTTCGACCGCCACGGCGCGCTGATCGTCGAAGGCGCCAATGCGGTCGTTGACCTGGTGCGGCACTACGAGGATACGGCCCGGCGCGCCGAGCTGATCCAGCGCATCGGCGACATCGAGCGCAGCGCCGACAAGATCACGCACGAGACCGTCTCGGTCCTGCATTCGACCTTCATCACGCCGTTCGACCGCAATGACATCCACCGGCTCATCTCCGGCATGGACGACGTCCTCGACCTCATGCAGGACGCCGCGGAGTCGATGCACCTGTTCGACATCCAGACCCTGCCGCCGGCCTCGCTGCAGCTGGCCGAGCTGCTGCAGCAGTGCTCGGTCAGGGTCCAGGCGGGCGTTGCGCTGCTCAAGTCGATGGTCGACGCCGACCAGGCGCTCGCGCTGACCGAAGAAATCGACCAGCTCGAAAGCGACGCCGACAAGGTGTCGCGCGACGGCATCTCCCGCCTCTTCCGCAAGGAACAGGACGTCCGCCAGCTGATCAAGCACAAGAACGTCTACGAATACCTCGAGGAGGCCATCGACAAGTGCCAGGACGTGGCCAACATCATCGAATCGGTGATCGCGGAAAACGTCTGATGGGCGCCGAGCTCACGATTCCGCTGGCAACGCTGGTGCTGCTGGTCGTGATCGCACTGGTTTTCGATTTCATGAACGGCTTCCACGACGCCGCGAACTCCATCGCCACGGTGGTGTCCACGGGCGTGCTGCGCCCGCACTACGCGGTGGCCTGGGCCGCATTCTTCAATTTCGTCGCCATTTTCATCTTTCACCTGAAGGTGGCAGCCACCGTCGGCAAGGGCATCGTCGATCCCGGCGCCATCGACCAGTACGTGATCTTCGGCGCGCTGATCGGCGCCACGATCGCCAAGGCCGGCGTGGATCCGCTGGTGATGAAGGGCATCGTCCGCACGGTCACCTTCATTTTCGTCTCGCCCGTGCTCGGCATGCTGCTCGGCGGGCTGATCATGGTCGCGGTCTCCTGGATCTGCCTGCGCTCCGCACCGCGCAAGGTCGACCGGTGGTTCCGGCGCTTGCAGCTCGTCTCCTCCGCGGCCTACAGCATCGGCCATGGCAGCAACGACGCACAGAAAACCATGGGCATCATCTGGCTGCTGCTGATTTCGGCCGGTGTCACGTCGGCGGCTTCGCGGCCGAGACCGGCGGCGCCATCACGCTGTTCATGGCGTCGAGTTTCGGCATCCCGGTGTCGACGAAGCATACGATCACGGGTGCCATCGTCGGCGTGGGTTCGGCGCAGCGCGTGCGGGCCGTACGCTGGGGGCTGGCCGGCAACATCGTGATCGCCTGGATCGTCACGATGCCGGCGGCCGCGATCATGGCCGCGCTGGCTTACTACCTCGGCCGGTTCATCCTCTGACCCGGCCCCGGCGGAGGTTCAGCCTCCGCGCAGCCTGGCCATCATTCCGCGCACCGAATCAACGAGCGTATCGAAGCGCAGGTCCGTAATTTCGCCGGCGTCGAAGAACGTCATGCGACAGGGCACGCAGCGGTCGAGGCGGATGTGCTGCTGCCCCGGCGCCTGGATCGTGTGCATCTGCGCACCGCAACCCGGGCACGGGACGTCGGATTTGTCGTTCCAGCGCCGGCCTGCGCGTGCCGCACCGGGATCGATTTCGCGGGGATCGTGTTTCGGCCAGAGGAACCACTGGCGCTGCAGGTCCGCAAGCGCGTCGTCATTGCACGCAATGCCGTGGCAGTTCTCGCAACGGTGGATAGTGGCCGCAAATCCCGCGGCAACGGCGTTCATCGCGGCTCCGCACTTCGGACATTGCATCAAGCAGCCTCCCCTGAGCGACCCTGCGACAGTACCACGGAGGAGCGCGGCAACTTAAGCTGTGGAGCATGAGCCCCCCCTACCCGCACCTGTTGGCGCCGCTGGACCTCGGCTTCGTGAAACTGCGCAATCGCGTCCTCATGGGCTCGATGCACACGGGGCTCGAGGACGACCCGAAGAAATTCACGCGCCTCGAGGCCTATTTTGCCGAGCGTGCGCGCGGCGGCGTCGGCCTGATCGTGACCGGCGGTTTTGCACCGAACATCGAAGGCTGGGCTGCGCCCTTCTCCGGCCGTCTCACGACGCGCGCTGCCGCTGCACGGCACCAGCCGATCACGGCTGCCGTGCACGCCGCAGGCGGTCACATCGCACTGCAGGTCCTGCACACGGGCCGCTACGGCTATCACCCGCTGGCCGTCGCGCCCTCGCGCTTGAAGTCGCCGATTTCACCGTTCACCCCGCGCGCGTTGAGCGAGCGTGGGATAGAGCGGCAGATCCGCGCCTTCGTGCGTTGTGCAGTGCTTGCTCGCGAGGCCGGGTACGACGGTGTCGAGATCATGGGATCCGAGGGCTACTTCATCAACCAGTTCATCGCGGCGCACACCAACCGGCGCACCGACGGCTGGGGCGGCAGCTTCGAAAACCGGATCCGGTTACCGATCGAAATCGTTGCGCGCACGCGCGCGGCCGTGGGCAAGGACTTCATTCTCGTCTACCGGCTGTCGATGCTGGACCTCGTGCCTGAGGGCAGTGACTGGCACGAGGTGGTGCAACTGGCGCAGGGCATCGAACGCGCAGGCGCCACCATCATCAACACCGGCATTGGCTGGCACGAAGCCCGCGTGCCCACGATCGCAACGTCCGTGCCGCGCGCCGCCTTTGCGTGGGTGACGCGCAAGCTCAAGGGGCAGGTCGGCATTCCGTTGTGCGCGACCAATCGCATCAACGCGCCCGACGTCGCCGAGCACATTCTCGCGAGCGGCGATGCCGACATGGTGTCGATGGCGCGTCCGCTGCTGGCGGACCCGGACTTCGTGAACAAGGCGGCGGCGGGACGCGCGGACGAGATCAACACGTGCATCGCCTGCAACCAGGCCTGCCTCGACCACGTCTTCCAGCGCAAGATCGCCTCGTGCCTGGTCAACCCACGCGCCGGTCACGAAACGGAGCTGCGCTACGAACCGGCACAGCAGCGGAAGAAGTTCGCCGTCGTCGGCGCCGGTCCCGCCGGACTCGCGTGCGCCACCGTGCTCGCCGAACGAGGTCATCAGGTCGATCTGCTCGACTCCGCCGCCGCCATCGGCGGCCAGTTCAACCTGGCGAGGCGTGTACCGGGCAAAGAAGAATTCGCGGAAACGCTGCGCTATTTCCGGCGACGATTGCAGGTCACGGGCGTCAACGTGCGCCTGGGCGTGCGCGCCGACGTGCCGCTGCTGCGTGACGGCGGGTATGACGCAGTGGTGCTGGCGACCGGCGTGACGCCGCGCGATCCCGACATCCCCGGTGCCGACGCGCACCGCGCCTCAGGGCGCGTGCTCGGGTATGCCGACGTGCTGCTGGGCCGACACGAATGCGGACCGCGCGTCGCCGTAATCGGTGCAGGTGGCATCGGCTTCGACGTGGCAGAGTTCCTCGTTTCGGACAAGCATTCGAGCGCACTCGACCTCGCTACGTGGCTGCGCGAATGGGGTGTCACCGATCCGGCAGTGGCGCGCAGCGGACTGGCCGCGCCTGCCGTCGAACCGCCGGCACGCCACGTCTACCTGCTGCAGCGCAAGGCCGCGCCGCTCGGCAAGGGCCTCGGCAAGACCACCGGCTGGATTCATCGGGCGGCGCTGCGCATGAAGCGCGTCGAGATGCTGGGCGGCGTGAACTACGACGGCATCGACGAGCGTGGACTGCGGGTGAGCTTCGGCGAGGCCCGCACCCACCCCACGCTGCTCGAAGTCGACAACGTGGTGCTGTGCGCTGGACAGGAGCCACTGTGCGATCTGTACGAACCGCTGCAGAACGCCGGGGTAACCGTGCACAAGATCGGCGGCGCGGACGTTGCCGCCGAACTCGACGCCAAGCGGGCGATCGACCAGGGAGCGCGGCTCGCAGCGCAACTCTGACCGGAAACAGGGGACGCTCACCTATTTCTGGAAATAGGTGTGCGTCCCCTGTTTCCTCGGTCAGGCGCGGTGGGCGTTCGGCGCCACACCGGACCGGTCGAGCAGCAGCTCCACCTTGTCGCGGAAGCTGCGGCTCAACTTTACTTCCTGTCCCGACTGCAGCTTGAGGAAGCATTCGCCGTTGAGATGCGGTCGCAGCGAGCGCACGCGGGCGAGGTTGACGATCGTGGAGCGGTGCACGCGC
>JAPLSF010000135.1 GCA_026398785.1 Pseudomonadota bacterium
AGCGCGAGCTCGACCGCCTCATGCAGGAGTCGCCCTGACCACCTGCACGACGAGCCCTTCGCCGAAGGCCCAGCCCAGCAATCGGCCCAGCGTTGCGGCGTCGGTCGCGGCAGTTTCGCTGGCGGCTTGCAACGACATTCCTGCGCACAGGTGCTGCAGCAGGCGATGATCGGCTGCTTCGAGCCGGTACACGACCACGCGTTCCGCGACGCAGGCGACCACGCAATGCTCGGCACCCGCGTCGAGGTCGACACGGGGGGGCGCGTCTTCGTGCTGATTGGATTGCCACACGCTCCATATCGGAAAAGGTGAAGCCACCAGCTGCAACGAAGGCTGCAGCACCAACGCCAGGTGCGGCAGCACGTCAGCATCGAAGCGGCCGAGCGAAACCAGACTGACCGGATCGCGCCGCACTGCAGCGACGGACGCCTCGCAGGCCCACTCCAGACGCGCGAGGTCGGCGAGCCAGTCGTAGCCCGTGTCCGCCATGCGGTTGGCGAGCCATGCTGGGAATGCCTCACCGATCCAGTGCAGGTCACCGTACTGCGATGGATGCTCAACGCGGTAGTCGCGCGCGAGCTGACGAAAGAAATCGGCACCCACGCGTCGCAGTAACACGGAAAACGTGCGCTCGAGCGCGGTGAGGAAAAACTGCCACGCGTTGTTGCGGTAGACGTCGATCCGCTCACCGAAGACGGTGGCGTCGTCGCTGCCTGCGAGCAGCTGCAGGTCCGCATCGTTTGCAATCACCGAGCGGACGCTGCGGCCGAATGCCGCCTGGTGTGCCTTCAGGTCCGGCGCGGAATCACGCGGCGGCTGCATGGCACCGCTCCAGTCGCTGATCGGCGCGTGTCGCTTCCGCGAGCAGCGTTGCGAGGGGCGGCACGTCGTTGTCCCATTCGATCAGGGTCGGTACTGGACCGAAACGTCGCAACACGTCTTCGTACAAGGCCCACACGTCGTCACAGACGGCGCTGCCGTGATCATCGATCAGCAGCTCGCGCGCTCCCACCCGGCGTCGAGCGTGGCCGGCCAGGTGAATTTCCTGGATGGCATGCCGCGGCAGCGCCGCAAAGAACGCATCGAGGTCGAGACCGAGGTTCGATGCGTTCACGTATGCATTGTTGACGTCGAGGAGGAGGCCGCAGTCGCTGCGTTCCACGAGGGCCGCGAGGAATTCACCCTCGCTCAGCTGCGAGGATGCGAAGGTCACGTACGCGCTCAGGTTCTCGATCAGGATCTGGCGACCGAGGAAATCCTGCACCTCACGCACGCGCGCAGCGAGGTGCTCCACGGCTTCCTCGGTGTAGGGCAGCGGCAGCAGGTCGTTGAAGTGTTCGCCGTCGACGTGGCCCCAGCACGCGTGTTCGCTGACCAGGCCCGGTTCATAACGGCGCACGGCGTCGCGCACGCATTCGAGGTGACGGCGGTCGATGGGGTCGGCCGAGCCGAGCCCGAGCCCGACGCCGTGCAGGCTCAGTGGATACCGGGAGCGCGCACGCTCCAGGGCGCGGACGGCGGGGCCACCTGCATGAAAGTAGTTTTCGGTGTGGGCCTCGAGCCAGGCGGGCGGGGATACCGTGTTGAGGATCGAATCATGGTGCTGCGAGCGGAGGCCGATCCCGGCTTGCACCGGGATCGGCCCGCGGACAGTCGCCGGCAGTGGACCGCCTGTCACGATCGATTACATCGGCTTCTTGTCGTCGCCGCCAACCTTGCCACCGGCCTTTTCGCATTCGGCCTGCGGCATCTTCTTCCATTCGGTCGGATCGTTGTCCCGCTTGGATGACCCGGCGCAGCTGTGGCTTGCCGTTGCGCAGTCGTTCTTGCCGGCCTTGGCCACGCCGTAGCACTTTACCTGGGAATCCTTGCCGGCCTGGTCGTCAGCATTGGCGACACCCACCGCGAGCAGGCTGCCGATGGCAGCGGCGATCGTCACGTGCTTGATGTTCATGATGGTCGAAGTCCTCTTGCGTCGTTGGTTTGCCCTGCGGGACCCGCAGGCTGCGCATGATTATGTACAGAGGCCGTCGCACGCGCGAGCGGATTGGCTTAGTGGTCGGGCGGTGGCAGCATGGCCGGTCCCTCCCCGACGAGCCGAACACAGACATGAGCCTTAAAGACTGGATCAAGCGGTACCTTCCGGGCGGTGCGGGCAGCCCAGCGGCGGGATCGGCGGAGGCGGGGCCGAGCCTTGCGGTGGCGGCGCTCCTGGTGGAGGTGCTGCGGGCGGATTACGAGGTTGCCCCAGCCGAACGCCGGCAGGTCATGACCTCGGTCTCGGCGCTGCTTGGGCTTGGGCCCGAGGAAACTCAGGCGCTGGTCGAGGAGGCCGAACGTCACATCGACCAGTCACACGACCTGTACCAGTTCACCTCGCAGATCAACCGCACGTTTTCCGAGGCGGAGAAGGTCCGACTGCTCGAAGCGTTGTGGCGTGTGGCGGACGCCGACTTGACTGTGCACAAGTACGAGGAGCACCTGATTCGTCGCGTCGCAGACCTGCTGCATGTGCCGCATTCCGGCTTCATCGCGGCCAAGCTCCGTGCTACGGGCGCGTGACGAACCACGACTGACGGGCGGCGCAGGCCAAAGCAATTTTTGCACATCGGCTTGCGGCCGGGCCCGGCGGTCGGGTACGGTCGTGGCAGGAACCACCGATCGTTGTCCATGGAACAGTCCTCCGATTCTCCCTTGCGCAAAATCGTCGTCCTGAACCCCAAGGGTGGATCGGGCAAGTCGACCATCGCCACCAATCTGGCCGCCTATTACGCCTGGTCGGGGCGGTCCGTTGCGTTGATGGATCACGATTCCCAGGGCTCGAGCATGCGCTGGCTGCGGCAACGTCCGGCGGACCTGCCGGCCATCTACGGCATCGCGGCCTTCGAAAAGAAGCTTGGCGTCACGCGTGCTTTTGCCCTGCGCACGCCGCCGGGCACCGAGAAGCTGATCGTCGATACGCCCGCGGCGGTCACGCCGTTCCAGTTGCCCGAACTCACCCAGGACGCGCACGCCATCATCGTGCCGGTGCTGCCATCCGATATCGACATCCACGCGGCATCGCGAGCAATTGCCGACCTGCTGCTGGCTGGCCGCGTGCATCGTTCCGAGCGGCGGCTCGTCATCGTGGCCAACCGTGCCCGGCGCTATACCAAGGCGTTCTCGACGCTGATGCGGTTCCTGGAAAGCCTGCGTATCCCCGTCGCCGCTGTGTTGCGTGACTCACAGGCATACGTGCGGTCAGCCGAATGCGGGATGGGCATCCACGAAATGAAGGGCGCCCTGCTGCAGGAAGACCTCGATACGTGGAAGCCCTTGGTTGACTGGCTCGAGCATCGCTCGGCCAGCGCGCTCGCGGGTGAAGGCGTCAGCCTGACGTCGCCCCCGGCCGTCGAAGTGGGCGAGGGCGCGCGCGGCTGATTACTTGCCGGCTGGCTTGTTCGACACCTTGTCGGCGTCCTTAGCGAACAGCGAAGCTTCATCCGCGACCGAGAACGCAACCAGGTTGGGTGCGCCGTCATCGCCATTGGCGCTGCTGACGACGGCGATGATCGGCGCGTCCTTCAGCCACAGCATGAAGGTGTACCTGGACTGGATCGCGCCCTCGTCGCGTTTCACCGCGTCGAAGTCACCGAACATCGTGCGCGAACGATTCACCACGGCCAGCAGCGAGGGCAGGCTGGGCTCCAGACGCGCGGTGGCGGCGCCCATTGTCTTGTCGGCGCCCATCAGGAAGCAAAGTTCCTTGGTCTGATGCTGCGCGGGCAGCTTCAGCAGCAGCTGCCGGCTTGGGGCGCAGTAACGGTCGGTGCCCACCAGCTCGTCTTTGTCCCATTTGCCGCCTGGGTACTTGGCCTGAATGGCGGACCTGTCGGCACTCCATGACAGGCCGAAGGCGCCACCGCGGAACTGGTCCGCGACGCTGCCGGCGAAGGCCCCGCCGGTGCAGGCAAGGAGCGTTAATCCGGTGATCAGGGGCAGGAAACGGCTGCGGGTCATGCGCTCGACTCCACGAAGAAAAGGGGCTGCTGCAGAGCGAGGATAGGTCCGTCCGGGCAGGCCTCGCACAGCACGCAACGAAAGCAAGACACGCCTCTCAAGGCCTGCCTCGTTGGCTTGACATAATAACTCAGGAGGGGTCCGCTTCGCCGCCAGCCTGCGCAACATCGGTCAGCAGCAGATCGTCGGGTGTGTCGAGGTCGATCCCCGCATTGCTCATGGGAACCCGGACGACACGGTCGATGTTGCGTCTCAATACGCTTCGCGCATCGCGTTCGCCGCGTAGCGACAGCAGGTCGGAGAAGGCCCAGCGCGGAAAAATCGCGGGCAGCCCGGGCGCGCCCTGGTACAACGCGGCCGCGATCAGGATCGGGTGACGCTTCCAGCCCGCATGCAGCCGGCGCAGGTCGTCCGCCGTGACCGCCACCTGGTCCGCCAGCATCAGCAGCAGTGCTCCGGAACCGGGCGGTGCCGAATTCACCGCGACGCGAATCGAACTCGCAATACCTTCTTCCCAACCGCGGTTCAGCGCGATCGAGATCGCACGTTGCCGCAGCGCAGGCGCGATCTCTTTTGCGTATGCCCCGATCACGACGGTGATGGATTGTCCGGCTACCAACGCTGCGCTCGCGGCCAGTTCGTGCAGCACGGGCTCGCCCCGCAGCCGGACGAGCGGCTTGATGCCACCGAAGCGGGTTCCGGGCCCGGCAGCAAGGATCGCCGCGTGCAGTTCGGAGTCCTGATCGTCCATGGGCCTTAGTTTGCCTGCCTCGCTGCAAGAAGATAGAGTTTCAGGGTTCGAATCAACGAATTTTCCCGTGTGCTGCCGCTGTCAGCCCACCGCGTGGAGCGGCAGGGCGGGTGGCACGGCGGGCGACCGAAAAAGCGAGTCCGAAGCGTGCAAGCCTGGAAAGTCCATAAGTTCGGCGGATCGAGCGTCGCCGACGCCGCGTGCATGTTGCGTGTGGCGAAGATCATCGAGAACGATCCGGCGCCGCGCAAGGCGGTAGTGCTTTCAGCCTGCCGGGGCGTGACCGATGCCCTGCTTGCGCTGATCGGCCTCGCCGAGCAGGATTCAACGGCCCTCGACGATCGGCTGCAAGAGTTGCGTCAGCGCCACATCGGCATCGCGCGCGAGTTGCTCGCGGGCGAACTGTGCGACGAATACATCGCTGCCCTTGACGTCGACTGCCGCGACATCGCGGGCATCCTGCAGACGGTCCGCCTGGTACGCAACGCATCGACCACGATGCGCGACCTCATCTCGGGCTATGGCGAGATCTGGTCGACGCGCCTGTTCGAGCGCCTGCTGCGCCGCCGTGCGGCCGGTCACGTGCAGTGGCTCGACGCCCGCAAGGCGCTGCTGGTGGAGTGGGGTCCGATGGGACCCGGCGTGCGCTGGGATCAGTCCCGGGCGCAGCTGGCTGGCCTGGTGTCGCCTGAGTTCGTCGGCACGCTGGTCGTTACCGGCTTCATCGCAACCGACACACAGGGCCTGCAGACGACCCTGGGACGCAACGGCAGCGACTACTCGGCGTCGATCTTCGGCTCGCTGCTCGATGCCGCCGAGATCGTGATCTGGACCGACGTCGACGGCGTGCTGAGTGCCGACCCGCGCCTCGTGCCTGAGGCACAGGTGATCGACACGCTCTCTTACAACGAGGCGATGGAACTCGCGTACTTCGGCGCCAAGGTCATCCACCCGTCGACGATGGCGCCTGCGATCCAGAAGCGCATCCCGATCTGGATCAAGAACACGTTCGCGGCCGACAAGCCCGGCACGCTGATTCACGACCACTCGGATCCCGACCCGCTGGTGAAGGGCATCACGACGATCGATCGCATCGCGCTCGTGAACCTCGAAGGCGCCGGCATGATCGGCGTGCCCGGCACTGCGCACCGCCTGTTCGGTGCGCTGCGCGAGGAAGGCATTTCGGTCATCCTCATTTCGCAGGGCAGCTCCGAACACTCGATCTGCTTTGCGGTGCCGGAACTCGAGGCCGAGCGAGCCGAGCGCGTGGTGCGGCGTGCGTTCGACCCTGAGCTGCGCGAAGGGCAGATCCACAGCATCGAGATCAACCACGGCTGCAGCATCCTGGCCGTCGTAGGCGACGGCATGGCCGGCGCGCACGGTGTGGCTGCCAAGGTCTTCACGGCACTGGGACTGGCGGGTGTCAACGTCCGGGCCATTGCCCAGGGCGCGTCCGAGCGCAACATTTCCGTCGTGATCGACGGCCGCGGCAGTGCGCGGGCGCTGCGCGCGGTGCATTCCGCGTTCTATCTCTCGGCACACACGGTTTCGATCGGCCTGATCGGCCCGGGACTGGTGGGCGGTGCGCTGCTCGAGCAGATCGCGAGCCAGATGCAGCGCCTAGCGCGCGACTTCAAGCTCGACCTGCGGGTGCGTGCCATCGCGGGCTCGAAGTCGATGCGGCTTGCCGCAGGCGCGATCGACCTCGCGCGCTGGCGCGACGAATACAAGGCGGGCGGCGACCCACTTGATCTCGACCAGTTCGCGGACCACGTGCACGCCGATCATTTCCCGCACGCCGTGATCATCGACTGCACGGCTAGCGCCGAGGTGGCGAAGCACTATCCGCACTGGCTGTCGGAAGGCATCCACATCGTCACGCCGAACAAGAAGGCGAACAGCGCGCCGTACGCCGTCTACCAGCGTGTCAAGGATGCGCGGCGCACGGCCGGGTCGCACTATCTTTACGAAGCGACCGTCGGCGCGGGCTTGCCCGTGATCCAGACACTGCGTGACCTGCGCGAGACGGGCGATGAGATCCGTCGCATCGAAGGCATGTTCTCCGGCACGCTGGCTTACCTGTTCAACACCTGGGACGGCGCGCAGCCGTTCTCGGAGGTCGTGCAGCATGCAAAGTCGCTGGGCTACACCGAGCCGGATCCGCGCGACGACCTGTCGGGCATGGACGTGGCGCGCAAGCTGATCATCCTGGCGCGCGAGATGGGCCTGCGCACGGAAATGGCGGAAGTGAAGGTCGAGAGCCTCGTGCCGGCGGCGCTCAATGAATGCGGCATCGACTCGTTCCTCGAGCGACTGCCGGAATTCGACCAGGCCATGCTCGAGCGCCTGCGTGCGGCCACCGCGCGCGGCCATGTGCTGCGCTACGTCGGGTCGGTCGACGCGCAGGGCCGGGCCGAGGTCGGGCTCGTCGAACTGCCGCAGTCGCACCCGTTCGCCAACATCGCGCTCACGGATAACATCGTCCGTTTCGAGACCGCGCGTTACGACAGGAATCCGCTCATCGTACAGGGTCCCGGGGCGGGCCCAGCCGTCACGGCGGCCGGCGTCTTCGCCGACCTGCTGCGCGTCTGTGCCTACCTTGGAGCCAAGTTGTGACCGGCGATTCCACCCGCAAGTCTGCCACTGCGTTTGCGCCGGCGAGTGTCGGCAACGTCGCCGTCGGCTTCGACATTCTCGGTCACACAGTGGCTGCTCTCGGTGACAAGGTGCGGGCGACGCGCCGGGCCGAGCGCGGTGTCGCGATCCGCTCGATCACCGGCACGGTCGCAAACCTGCCGCTCGCGGCCGAGAAGAACACTGCCGGCATGGCCGTGCTCGCGCTGTGTCGCGACCTGAACCTGCCGTATGGCTTCGACCTCGACATCGAGAAGGGCATCCCGCTCGGTTCCGGTCTCGGCGGTTCGGCGGCTTCGGCCGTCGCCGGCATCGTGGCCGCGACCGCGCTGGTCGACGAGCCGCTCGACCGCACGGAGCTGCTCAAGTTCGCCATGCAGGGCGAGGCGGTTGCGAGTGGTTCGGTCCACGTGGATAACATCGCGCCTTCTCTGTACGGCGGTCTCGTCCTCACGGTCGGCATCGACAACCCGTTCGTGAAGCAGATCCCGGTGCCGGATACGATCCGCTGCGTGCTGGTTCATCCGCACATGGTGCTGCCGACGCGCGAAGCGCGCGCCATCCTGAGCAAGTCCGTGCCGTTGTCGGACGTGATCTGGCAGCAGGCCAATCTTGCGGGTTTTCTCGCGGGTTGCTTCACCAACGACATCGCGCTGATTCGCGAGTCGCTGCTCGACGTGGTGATCGAGCCGCAGCGGCAGGGGTTGATTCCGGGATTCGTCGAAGTCAAGCAAGCGGCGCTCGCGGCCGGCGCGCTGGGCGGATCCATCTCCGGCGCGGGTCCCACGGTGTTCGCGTGGGTCGATGCGGCGGACGCAGAAAAAGTGCGTGTCGTGATGGTCGATGCGTTCGCACGTCACGGCCTCGATTCCGACAGCTGGGTATCGACGTTCGATCGCGTTGGCGCGCGCGTCGTCGGTGATTGACCATGCAGTTCCAGAGCACGCGGAATCCGCAGCACCGTGTCGGCCTGAGCGACGCGATCGCGCGCGGCCTGGCGCCGGACGGCGGTCTCTATGTCCCGACCGAATTGCCGGACATCGACCGCAAGGCGTTCGACAGCGCCCACACGATTCCGGCAGTGGCGGAGGTTCTGCTGCGGCCCTTCGCTGCGGGCGACGCCATCGCGGCGCAAGTGCCGGCCATCGTCCGTGACGCCTTCAACTTCCCAGCGCCGGTCGTGGAAGTGGCGGGTGCTGCCGGCCCGCTGTCGGTGCTGGAGTTGTTCCATGGCCCGACCGCGGCATTCAAGGACTTCGGCGCGCGGTTTCTCGCGGCCTCGCTCGAGCGCATTCCCCGCAGCGATCCGCGCCGACTGACGATGCTGGTCGCGACCTCCGGTGATACCGGTGGCGCTGTAGCCGCGGCGTTCTATCAGCGTCCCTGGGTCGACGTCGTGGTGCTGTATCCGAAGGGCCTCGTCTCGGCCCGCCAGGAAAAGCAGCTCGCCTGCTGGGGCAAGAACGTACGCACGCTGGCGGTTGCCGGTACCTTCGATGACTGCCAGCGGATGGTCAAGGAAGCCTTTGTCGATCCGGCACTGGGTCGTGACCTGTTGCTGTCCTCCGCGAACAGCATCAACGTCGGCCGGCTGCTGCCGCAGATGGCCTACTACGCGCAGTCGAGCCTCGAACTGTTCCGCCGCGACGGCCGTGCGCCAAACTACATCGTGCCCTCGGGCAACCTGGGCAACGTGGCCGCCTGTCTCTGGGCACGCAAGGTGGGGCTCCCCATCGGCGAAGTGATGCTGGCCACCAACGCCAACCTGACCGTGCCGGACTACCTGCGCACGGGCGAGTGGCAACCGCGGCCGAGTCTCGCTACGCTTGCGTCCGCCATGGACGTAGGCAACCCGAGCAACATGGAACGACTGCGCTGGCTGTTCCCCGACCTGCACCACTTGCGCGGTGCGTTCTCGGCGTACTCCGTTAGTGATGACGAAATCCGCGCCTCGATCCGGCGCGATTACACGGAGTACGGCCAGACGTGGTGTCCACACACCGCAACAGCGGCACACCTGTACCGGCAGCTGCCGGCAGAGCGGCGCAAGGAACGCTGGGTGCTGGTCGGCACCGCGCACCCCGCCAAGTTCAACGACGTCGTCGAGCCGCTCATCGGCGCGGCAGTGCCGGTGCCGTCAGCGCTCGCCGACCTGTTGTCGCTGCCGTCCCTGCAGCAGGACGTGGCACCCCGCCTCGACGATCTACGCAACGTGCTGAAGGGGAATCCGGCTTGAAGACGCTCCTGGGATTGCCGCTCTGGTTATGGGTCATCTTCGCGCTGGCCTTGATCGGTACCGCGGGCTATTTCATCCGCGAAAAGGTACGCCAGGTGCGCGCGCGTCGTGCGATCGACAACGTGATCTCGTCGGTCGCGTTCGACGAATTGCGCAACGTGCTGTTGCCGACGGGCACGGGCGACCAGATCCACATCAACTACCTGCTGCTCACCCAGAACGGGTTGCTGGCACTCGACCTGTTCGATGCACACGGCATGATCTTTGCGGCCGAGAAGATGGAGCAATGGTCCATCTTCGGTCCCAAGCGGCATTTCATGATCACCAATCCGTTGCCGATGTTGTATGACCGGGTTGCCGTCGTCCGGCAGTTCGCGGGTGACGACGTGCCGGTCGAAGGTCGCATCGTGTTTTCGATGCGGGGTGAGTTTCCCAAGGGCCGGCCAGGGACCGTGATCCGGCTCGACGAGTTGCAGGACCAGTTCCCCGCGGTCGAACGCGCGGCAGGCGGCGCAGCGGCCGCATTCGCGGACGTGTGGGAACGCATCAAGCTCGCTGCGCAGCCCAACCCGCTCTCAAGCTGAACGCTCTGGCCTGCAGGCCTGTCTATACACATTCCCGCGGTAATCCCGCTAGACTCCGTTCAAATTGAACCAGGGGGAATCAGGGACATGACCTCGTTAGGGTGCGACCCGGAGCAGGCGCGCTGATGGGCGCGGTAGCTGCGCTGCGTGACAGCGACAATCTGCGTGGCTTCGACGAGGACGCCTGGGACGACCTCCTCAACTACATCGAGGAACGCCGGGTCATTCCCATCGTCGGGCCGGACCTGCTGCGCGTCGATACCGACCAGGGCCCGCGGCTGCTGTACGAATGGCTGGCCGAGAAACTGGCCGTCAAGCTGTCGGTCGATCCCACCGGGCTGCCGCAACCGCTCACGCTCAACGACGTCGTCTGCAGCTACCTCGGTCAGCGCGGTCGCCGCGAAGAGGCGTACACGCGCCTGCGTTCGATCATGCGCGAGGTGCAGATCGCGCCGCCCATGGCGCTGCGGCAGCTGGCGCAGATCACCGACTTCGATCTGTTCATCACCACCACGTTCGACCCGTTGCTCGAACAGGCCGTGAACCTCGAGCGATTCGGCGGCCAGGCTCACGCCGAAGTCATCGCGTACGCGCCGAACCGGGTGTCCGACCTTCCGGTCGAACGCAGCCAGCTGCAGCGGCCGGTCGTCTATCACATGCTCGGCAAGCTCTCGGCCTCGCCCACGTATGTCGTCTCCGACGAGGACATGCTGGAGTTCATCTGCGCGCTGCAGTCCGAGCACCTCACGCCCGAGAAGCTGTTCCACGAACTCGAGCACAGCCACCTGCTGCTGATCGGCAGCGACTTTTCCAACTGGCTGGCGCGCCTGTTCCTGCGCATGGCCAAGCGCAAGCGCCTGTCGGACCCGCGCGATTTCGGCGAGATCCTGGCGGACGACCACACGTCGAAGGACGAGCGGCTGCTTGCTTTCCTGCAGCAGGTGAGCGTGCGCACGCGCGTGTTCAGCGGCGCCGAGTCGTTCGTGGCTGAACTTCACCAGCGCTGGCTGCGCCGGCAGCAGCCGGCCTCTGCGACGTCGCACATGGGGCTTGCGCCCCAGCGGTTTCTGCCGCCCGCGCGTGAGATGCCCGAGAACGCGATCTTCATCAGCTACGCGCGCGAAGACCTGGCTGCCGTGCAACGGCTGAAGGCGGCGCTGGACGCTGCGGGCCTCGTCACCTGGTTCGACCTCGACCGCCTCGAAGGCGGCGACGATTACGACCGCAAGATCCGCGCCAACATCGGGCGTTGCAGCTTCTTCCTGCCCGTGATTTCCGGCTCGACGCAGCGCCGGCACGAAGCGTATTTCCGTCGCGAATGGAGCTACGCCGTCGACCGCTCGCGCAACATCGCCGAAGGCGCCGTGTTCATCCTGCCCGTCTGCATCGACGACACGACTGAAGCCGACGCGCTCGTCCCCGAGAAGTTCAAGGCGGTGCACATCTCGCGCCTGCCCGACGGTGAGCCATCGCCGGACTTTATCCGTCGGTTGCAGGAACTGTCGAGCGGCGGTCGTTCATGAAGTCCGTGCAGCCGGATATCGCCACCGAGACCACGATCGATCCCGAGAACCCGTGGCTGGGTCTTTCGAGCTATTCGGAAGAAACGCGGGCCTACTTTCACGGCCGCGACGAAGAGGCGGCGGAACTCGCGCGACGCGTGCAGCGCAAACTGCTCACGGTGCTGTTCGGCCAGTCGGGGCTCGGCAAGACGTCGCTGCTGCGCGCGGGCCTGGTGCCGCGCTTGCGCGGGTCGGGCTTCTGTCCGGTCTACGTCCGCATCGATTACGCCGCAGAATCGCCCTCGCCGGCGGAACAGATCAAGCAGGCGATTTTCAAGGTGACGGCCGAGGCCGGTCACTGGACGCGGGCGGGTTCGGCGGTTGAAGGCGAGTCCCTCTGGGAATTCCTGCATCACCGTGGCGACCTGCTGCGCGACGCGAACGGACAGACGCTGCTGCCGCTGTTGATCTTCGACCAGTTCGAGGAAATCTTCACGCTGGCCCAGGCCGACGACGCGGGCAGGCAGCGCGCGAAGCGCTTCCTTGATGAGCTTGCGGATCTGGTCGAGAACCGTCCGCCCGCCGACCTCGAGCGTCGGCTCGAGCAAGACGAAGCCAACGCCGACGATTTCGATTTCGCGCGTGCCGATTACCGCATCCTGATCTCGCTGCGTGAGGACTATCTCGCGCACCTCGAAAGCGTGAAGGGCACCATGCCCTCGATCACGCAGAATCGCATGCGGCTCGCCCGCATGACCGGCGAGCAGGCCTTGAGCGCGGTCATCAAACCGGGCGGCAAGCTCGTCTCGCAGGAAGTGGCCGAATCGATCGTGCGCTTCGTGGCGGGTGGCTCGGAGCTGCCGAATGCCGAAGTCGAACCGTCGCTGCTGAGCCTGATCTGCCGGGAACTCAACACCGTCCGGCAAGCGCAAGGCAGGGCGGAGATTTCCGCGGACCTGCTGGCCGGTTCGCGCGACACGATCCTGACGGAGTTCTACGAGCGCGTGCTGGCCGACCAGCCAGCCGACGTCCGGCGCGTCATCGAGGACGAACTGCTCACCGAATCCGGGTATCGCGAGAGCCTGGCAGAGGAGCGTGTGGCCAAGGCACTGGTTGCGGCTGGTGCCGAGCCTGATGCGCTGGCCAAGCTCGTCGACCGCCGGCTGCTGCGCATCGAGGAACGCCTCGACATGCGCCGCGTCGAGCTGACGCACGATGTCCTGTGCGGCGTGGTGCGTTCCAGCCGCAATCTCCGGCACGAACGCGAGGCGCGGGACGAGGCCGAGCGGCAACTGGCCGAGCAGCAGGAGCGGGCGGCGGAGACCCGGCGCACGCTGCACAAGACGCGCCGCTTCGCCATGATCGCCGCAGGCCTGATGCTCGTCGCGCTGGTCAGCGCGGTCTTCGGCTGGATCAACTGGAACCGCGCCAAGGCGGCGGATCACCAGGCGCAACAGGCGCGCGCGGATGCCGAGAAGCTGGTGGGTTTCCTGATCGAGGATTTCTACGCCGAGCTCGAGCCCACCGGTCGACTCGAGACCATGGGCAAGCTCGCGCACATGGCGGTGAGCTATTACGACGGCCTGCCGCAGGAGTTGCTGACGCCGCAGACGCAGGTCTATCGCGGCATGGCGCTGATCCGCGAGGCCGGTGCGCTGCTCTCACGCGGCGATTTCAAGGCTGGCGATCCGAAGCTCAACGAGGCGTGGGTCATCTTCGACAAGCTTCGCGCTGGCGGTGACAAGAGCGAGCAGGTCGCGGTCGGGCTTGCGCTGTCCAAGTTCACGCGATTCTCGAGCTGGGGCGTGAGTGGTGCGCCCGGCTCGAAGCCGGAGGATCTCCAGGAAGCCGCCGACCTGTTGCGCCCGTGGGCGAAAGCCCCACGAGCATCCGCCCAGACCCGGATGTTGTACGCGGATACGCTCAATTACCTTAGCCACACCCAGTCATTGGACAAGCGCATCGCGACCTGCGAGGAAGCGCGCGCGATGCTGCTTGACGTCGGGGCCCGCGACCTCTCGGACTTGCGCGCGGCGTCCATTTATGCCGACACGAGCGACTCGCAGGCCCGCCATTCGTTGCTGCTCGGCCAGGTGGCCGAGGCTGAGAAGCTCGAGATCGAGGTCTACGGGATCGCCGAGAAAGTACTGGCGCAGCGGCCAGGTGACCTGCGTTCGATGGCGAATCGAGCGCTCGCAGCAGATTTTCTCGGGCGTCTCGCGATCCGCCGGCACGACTATGTGGCTGCGACCGATTACGCGGCCAGGTCTGCCGTGGCGGGCGAGAACTATGTGCGCTTCAACCCCTCCGATCTCAATTCCTGGATCTACTGGGTTCGTGGCAAGGATCAGGTTGCAGCGGTCCTGCTGGAGCAGGGACGCATCGCCGCGGCGATCGATGGCTCTCGTGCGACGGTGGCACTTGACCAGGACACGCGCCGGCCAGCGAGTCTGGCACCGTTGCTCTGGAACAATTGGGTCGGTCTGACTGCAATCGAGGCCCGGGCGGGTGATTTCGCAGCCGCCGAGAAGTCTCTCAAAGCGAGCGAGGCGGCGATCAAGGCCACAGCGGCCTTGGAGGCGGCGGACAGCCAGCGACGCATCCTCTTCGACCTGGTGACTACCAGCGTGCAGTCCCGCTTCGACCTGGTTAAGGGGAGCAATCAAGCCGCCTTCGACCTGGCGATGCAAACGGCCAGTCAATTGCGGAAGATCGACCTCTCCAGATTGGAATCCGGTGGCAACATTCGGGACGCCACAACTTTCCGTAACAACGTATTGCGCAACACGCTGATCACCGTCTCACTGGCCGCAATCCGCACCGGTCGCTACGGCGAAGCGGAAGCGGCGGCGCGGGAGCGCTTCGACCTGCCACCAAATCCGTACTCGGAACTCGACCCGCAGGATGAAAAATCGCGGGCGCAGGTCACGCTGGCACATGCCATCGCGCTGCAGGGCAGGGCGGATGAAGCTCGCCAGATCACGGAGACTGAAATCGCGCGCTATCGGGCTGAACTCAAGGATGGCGCGAGCGGGTTGTCATTCGCCAAGGACTTTGCCTACGCCCTCTATGTCGACGCCCTGGCTCGTCCGGCGGGCGATTCCCGCCGTGCGGCGAAACTCGCGGAGGCGACGAAGCAACTGGACTCGCTCTCCGTCGAGGCGAATCAGCTGCTCGACATCCGCGAGCTGCGTGGCTGGATAGCGTCGGCTCGCTCCGCCGCTGCGTGATCCGCCAGCACCTGCGAGACGCAGCCGGTCACTTTTCGGGCCGTGTCGAGGTGCAGGAACTCGTTCGGCCCGTGCGCGTTCGAGTTGGGGCCGAGCACGCCCGTGATCAGGAACTGCGTGCCCGGAAATTTTTCGCCGAGCATGCCCATGAACGGGATGCTGCCACCCGTGCCCATGTACATCGAGTCCTTGCCGAAGAACGCGCGTGACGCGCGCTGCATCGATTCTTCGAGCCACGGTGAGAACGAGGGCGCATTCCAGCCTGCCATCGCGGACTCCACGTTGAAGCTGACTTTCGCGCCGTAGGGCGGTTCCTGCTCCAGCGCGCGCTTCAGGGCATTGGAAGCAACTTTCGGGTCCATTGTTGGCGTCAGGCGGAACGACAGCTTGAGGCTCGTGTAGGGCCGCAGGACGTTGCCCGCGCTGCGGAAGGGTGGAATGCCCTCGGCGCCCGTCACGCTCAGCGTGGGCCGCCACGTGCTGTTGAGCAGCAGTTCCAGCGGGTCGTTCGACATCGGCTGCATGCCGGCCACGAACGGAATGCGTCCGGCGACGATCGGACCCAATATCTTCGCCGCGGCCTCCGCCTGCGCACGACGGTCGGCCGGGATCGGCGTGTTGAGTTCATCGACGAGGATGGCGCCAGAGTGCATGTCCTCGACACGAGCGAGCAGTTCGCGCAGCACGCGCATGCTCGACGGCACGATGCCGCTGGCCATGCCGGAATGCACGCCTTCGGTCAGGACGTCCGCGCGCAGCGTGCCGATCAGGTTGCCGCGCAACGACGTGGTGCACCACAGCTGCTCGTAATTGCCGCACTCGGCGTCGAGACAGACGACCAGGCTCGGCGTGCCCAGGCGCGTGCCCAGCGCATCGATATGGGCGGGCAGGTCGGGGCTGCCGCTTTCTTCGCTCGCTTCGATCAGGACGACGCAGCGGGCGTGGGGAACCTTCTGCTCGCGCAGCGCGCGGATCGCGGCGATGGACGAGAAGAGGGCGTAACCGTCATCGGCGCCGCCGCGGCCGTACAGCTTGCCGTCGCGGATCACCGGCGTCCATGGATCGAGGCCGTCCGACCAGCCGGTGAATTCCGGCTGCTTGTCCAGGTGCCCGTACATCAGGACGTAATCGTCCACGTCGCCCGGGACGTCGACCATCAGCACCGGCGTGCGGCCCTGGAGCCTGAGC
>JAPLSF010000262.1 GCA_026398785.1 Pseudomonadota bacterium
CTCGTGCGCCCAGATGCCGTAGGCGATGAGCGCGAAGTGCGTCACGCAGAAGCCGATGAAGATCGGCGCCAACAGGCTGATCGACTCGCGCATCCCGCGCAGGTTCAGGTAGATCAGCAGCACGACCACGGCGACGGCCGCCTCGAGCTTCACGACCTGGTGCACCGCCGGCAGCAGGCTGAACAGCGCATCGATCCCGCTCGCCGCAGAAATCGCGATCGTCAGCACGTAGTCGACGATCAGCGCGGCGCCCGCGACGAGACCGGCGTAGGGACCGACGAGCTTGGTCGCCACCTTGTAGCCACCGCCGCCGTTCGGAAACAGCTCGATGACCTGGTTGTAGGCCAGCGAGATCACGAACACGGTGAACGCGGTCGCCACTGCGAGATAAAGTGCGAGCTGGCTGTGCGTGCCGAGCGCCATGAATGCTTCGGCGGGGCCGTACGCAGACGAGGACAGGCCGTCGGCGCCGATACCGATCCAGGCCAGGAACGCGGCGAGCGCGATGTGCTTGCGCGTCTCGGGTGCCATCGGATCGCGCGGCGCGCCGAAGAGCACGTCACGCAGGCGGTTTTTCTGTTCGAACGTCATGTGTGTGGATGGCAAGACGGGCGATGGGATCGCATCCACCGCCCGCCAGTGAGTAAGTTTGGGCTTCGAGAGCAGGTCGGAAGTTGTTCCGACTAACCCCTAACCCCTAACCCCTTCCTAGATGAGGTCCTTGACCCCGTCGCGCTCCTCGAGGAGCTCCTTGTGCGTCGCGGCCATGCGCGCACGGCTGAACTCGTTGATGCCCAGGCCCTGGACGATTTCGTACTTGCCGCCGCTGCACGTCACCGGGAAACCGTAGATCACGCCTTCCGGGATGCCGTAGCTGCCGTCCGACGGCACGCCCATCGAGACCCAGTCACCGGCCGGAGTGCCGAGCACCCAGTCACGGATGTGGTCGATTGCGGACGACGCAGCCGAAGCAGCGGACGATGCGCCACGCGCCTTGATGATCGCCGCGCCGCGCTGCTGCACGACGGGAATGAACGTGTCGGCGTACCAGGCCTGGTCGACCAGCGAGAGCGCGGGCTTGCCCGCGACCGTCGCGTGGTGCAGGTCTGGAAACTGCGTCGCCGAGTGATTGCCCCAGATGATCACCTTCTTCAGGTCGGTCACGTGCGTGCCCGTCTTTTCCGCGAGCTGCGAGAGCGCGCGGTTGTGATCGAGACGGACCATCGCGGTGAAGCGCTTCGGATCGAGGCTCGGCGCGTTCTTCATCGCGATCAGCGAGTTGGTGTTCGCCGGATTGCCGACGACCAGCACGCGCACTTTGCGATCAGCGACGGCGTCGAGCGCCTTGCCCTGCGCCGAGAAGATCTGCGCGTTGGCGAGCAGCAGGTCCTTGCGCTCCATGCCCGGACCGCGCGGACGCGCGCCGACGAGCAGCGCAGCGTGGCAATCCTTGAACGCGACTTTCGCGTCGTCCGTCGCCACGATCTTGTTCAGCGTCGGGAACGCGCAGTCGTTGAGTTCCATGACGACGCCCTGCAGCGCACCGAGGGCCGGCGTGATTTCGAGCAGGTGCAGGTTGACCGGCTGGTCGGGACCGAGCATCTGGCCCGAGGCCACTCGGAAGGCGAGCGCGTAGCCGATCTGGCCCGCGGCGCCGGTGATGGCGACGTTGA
>JAPLSF010000042.1 GCA_026398785.1 Pseudomonadota bacterium
CCGGCGTTGCGCGGGCAGCCCGAAGACCTGCCCCATGAATTCGAGGTTCTCGCTCACGCTGAGGTCGTCCCACAGCGAGAACTTCTGCGTCATGTAACCGAGCCTGGTGCGCAGCTGCTCGGCATCGCGGGGCATTTCGTGGCCGAGCACGTTGACCGTGCCGGCGCTCGGTTGCAGCAGGCCACACAGCATGCGGATCGTGGTCGACTTGCCTGACCCGTTGGGACCGAGGAAGCCATAGATGCGCCCCCGCGGAATGTCGAGGTCGATTCCGTCCACCGCTGTGACGTGCCCGAAGCGCCGCGTCAGGCCGCGCGCACGGATCGCTAGCTCCATCTCGCCTGGAGGCGCGATCGCCTGGGGCACTGCGCTCATGGGTGCACGGCCGGGACGAATACCTGGACGGGCATGCCGGCGGGCAGTGCCTGCGCGGCTGGATCGTCGAGCGTGATTTCGGCGAGGTAAGCGAGCCGCGAGCGATCCTTCTGCGTCAGAGCGTAATACGGCGTGAATGCCGCCTCTGCCGCGACGTAACGCACCGTGCCCTTGATGCGTTCCGCATGGCCATCGACGGACGCTTCAACCTTCGTGCCGGCGGTGAACTTCGTGCGCAGCGGTTCCGGCACGTAGACGCGGGCGTAGGGAACGCCGTCCGCGAGCAGGATCGCGACAGGTCGGCCGGCGGTGGGGCGCTCACCGAGTTTGTACGGCAAGGCCTCGACGAGGGCAGCGCGCGGCGCAGTCACGGTGTAACGCGAGGCAACGGTTTCGACTTCCGCCAATGCGGCAGTCGCGCGCTGGACGGCGGCGCGCGCTGCGGCCACTTGCTCGGTCCGCGTCCCCTGTCTGAGCAGCTCGTATCTTGCGCGGGCCGCATCCCGCGCCGCACCTGCGGCATCGCGCGCAGCGCGCGCCTGGTCCAGGTTCGACTGACTCAGTAACTCGCGCTGCACCAGCGTCTGCACGCGGGCGTATTCACTCTGCGCGGTCTGGAATTCGCTCTCGGCACCGCCGAGAGCTGCGCGGGCTTCGTCGATTTCGCGCGGGCGCGGGCCCTGCTCCAGGTCCGCGAGACGCCGCTGCGCCTCGAGCAAGGCGGCACGCGCCTGGTCGATGCGGGGTTGCGCGGTGCCGGCCTCCTGCCGCACGAGCACGGCTCCGGACTGCACGTGGTCGCCCTCGCGCACGGAAATTTCGACGATGCGCTCGTTCGATTCCGCGATGAGTTCAAGCCGATCGCGCTCGACGGTGCCGTGCACTTCGACCGGCCGCTCCTTGGCGCAGCCGGCGACGAGCAGCAGCGTGGACAGTGCCAGCGGAGCGAATCTGGTCATTTCCCGTCTCCGTGTGCCGCGACACCGTCGCGGAACAACTGCGCCGTGTGGCTGATGAAGCGGTCGAGTTCGGCGCCCTCCGGGCGGAAGCCGAGCACCGGGCCCGTGATCGGCAGTGAAACGAATGGGAATACGCAGAGGCTCAGCAGCGAGACTGCGGCAAACCGTGGATCGAGGTCGACGCGCAGTTTCCCGTGTTCACGTTCGCGCCGCAGCACCGCGACCAGCGCCGGCGCCGTTCTCCCGGCGAACCGCTCGATGAATTCCCCCCGCATCCGCCCGTTCTGGGCCAGTACTTCCTGGATGATCAGCGCCGGAAACCAGGGATTGGCCGCGACCATCTGCATGTAGGCGCGCATGACGGCTTCGAGGCCACGCGCCTCATTGCCAGCGGCCTGCTCCAGTCGCTGCACACTGTCGATCAGCGGCTGCACGGCGCTCTCGATCATCGCCCGGTACAGGCCGACTTTGTCGCCGAAGTAGTAGTGAATCATCGCGGGCGTCGTGCCCGCCGCCGCGGCGATCTTGCGGGTGCTGACGTTGCCGAAGCCGTGCTGCAGGAACAGTACGCGACCCTGCTCGAGCAGGGCCTCACGGACGGCCACCTCCCCTCCGGTGGGCCTGCCCGGGCGACGGGCCGATGCCCTTACAGTCGGATGGTCAGAAATAGCCATACGATCAATATTAATCAATCATTTGATTAATACAACAGCCAAATAAATGGCCGCACCGCGGCCCTCTCCTTCCGACCACCCCCTTCCTGCCCGTCCTGGCCTTCCTGCCCTTCCTCCCTTCCCCCCTTCCCCGCCCCGCGCTACGCGAGCAAGTCGGCCACGCTCACCGACCCGATTTCTTCGAGCGCCTTGGGCGCTCCGATGACGAATCCCTGCGCGTAGTCGACGCCGATCTCACGCAGGTTCTGCAGCGCAGCTTCGCTTTCGACCGATTCGGCCACCACGATCTTGCCCCTCACGTGCCCGATCTCCTTGATCGAGCGGACCATGGCGTAATCGACGCGGTCCTGCGACATGTTGCCAATGAACATGCCGTCGATCTTGAGGTAATCGACGCCCAGCGCCTTGAGGTAGGCGAACGAAGACACGCCGCTGCCGAAGTCGTCGAGCGCGAACGAACAGCCGATGCGCCGCAGCGCCATGATCAGCGCATTGGCCTTGCCGAGATTGCCGATCGCGATGTTCTCGGCGGTCTCGAAGCCCACGCACCGCGGATCCACGCCGCTCGCCGCGAGGCTCTGGCGGATAAACTCCCCCGTTTCGGGATCGGTGATGCTGTCGCGTGAGAGGTTGATGAAGATGCGCGAGATGCGCTTGAAGACCTCGGCGTGCGTCCGCGCCCATTCGATCGCCGTCGCGATCACCCAGCGGTCGTAACGGACCGACAGGTTGTAGCGTTCCACGGCCGGCAGGAACGCACCGGGCGGCACGACGCGGCCGGACTCATCGCGCATGCGCAACAGCAGTTCGTAATGGGGCAGGCGTGGCGTGGCGCCGGCAGGCTGGCTCAGCGGACGGATTTCCTGCGCTTCGAGAAACAGCCGATTCTCGACCAGCGCGCGTTTGGCGCGCGCCACCCAATCCATTTCACCGTGGCGCCGCTCGAGCAGCAGCGCGTCTTCCTTGTACACGGCCACCCGGTGACGACCGGAGTCCTTGGCCGAGTAGCAGGCGGAGTCGGCCGCATTCATCACCTGCGTGAGGCGCTTGAAGTGCGAGTCGATCGCGACGAGGCCGATGCTGACGCCGAGCGAGAACTTGTTCGTGCCCCAGATGAACTCGAATTCGTCGACGGTCTTCAGCAGGTTGGCGGCAATCTGCTGGGCGTCCTCCGGCTTGCAGTTGTGCAGCAGCACTCCGAATTCGTCGCCGCCGAGGCGCGCCACGATGTCGTTCGCGCGAACCCGCTGCTGCAGCACTTCACCGAGCTGGCGCAACAACTCGTCGCCGGCGACGTGGCCGCTGGTGTCGTTCACCGTCTTGAAGCGGTCGAGATCGAGGTAGAGCATCGCATGCTCCGCCCCCGTCGCCTGCGACATCTCGAGCGCGCGTTGCAGCCGCAGCTCGAATTCACGGCGGTTCGAAAGGCCCGTCAGGGCGTCGTGACTCGCTTCGTACGACAGCTGCTGCGAGAGTTCGTGGGAGGCCGTGATGTCGGTCAGGGTGCCTTCGTAGAACAGCGTGCGGCCGTCCGCATCGCTCACGGCACGGGAATTCTCCAGGACGACGATCTTCGAGCCGTCCTTGCGCTTCAACACGAGTTCGGCGTTGCGGACTTCGCCGGTCTCCTGCATCGCCTTGGTCCAGTTGCTGCGATGCTCTGAGTCCATGTAGATGTCGCGGGCGACGTCGAGCTCGAGCAGCTCGTCCTCGGAGTCGTAGCCGAGCATGCGCACGAGCGCCGGATTCGCCGCCATGAACTTGCCATCCGCGGTCGTCTGGAACACGCCGGCCGTCACGTTCTGGAAGAGTTCGCGATAGCGCTGCTCCGACGCCTTCAGGGCCAGCATCGTGTGCGTGCGCTCGGTCGCGTACCGCAGCACGCGCTCGACCAGCGTGGCACTGAGATTATCGCGATGCAGGGAATCGAGCGCACCGCGCGCAATGGCTTCTGCGCCGACCTCTTCTTCGCCCGCGCCGAGCAGAACCACGATCGGCACGTGCGTCGCCTTCGGCTGCAGGCGGAGGAAGGTCGTCAGACCGTCGCTGTCGGGCAGCGCCAGCTCCAGCAGGATCGCATCGATGCGGCCGTGCTTGATGCGGCTGAGCGCTTCCGCAAGCGACGACGCTACCTCGAGCCGGTACGGCTGACCGCGGATCGCGGCCAGCGCCTCGGCAACGCGCGCCTTGTCGGCAGGCTGGGCGCTGATGAGCAGGACAGTGGCAGTGGACATGACGTGCCGAGTATACGGCCGGCGCGGGAGCCAGAACTGTGATGCCCGGCCGCGTTGCAGCGGCGGCGGGTGCCCTGAAATGCGAACCGGTCCTAGAAAGGAAGCTTCTCGCGGTAGTCCGCGGAGCGGATGACCAGCACGTCGCACGGCAGCCGGTCCAGCACGCGCTCAGCCGTACTGCCGATGAACACTTCGCGCAGCCTGCTGCGCGACACGGCACCCATCACGACGAGATCGACGTGGTCCTCGATCGCGACGCGCGGCAGCACTTCGGAGGCCGACCCCTGCAGCACGCGCACGGACTTCTCACCCAGACCATGCGCCTGCGCGATCTCCCGCGTCGCCACAGCAACTCGCGTGCGTTCGGACTCGAGCAGATCCGCGACGCTCAGTTCCTGGGCGAGCGGCACACCGGCAAACCCGGTGGTTGCGGCGAGCAGTGCAGCAGGGAAAAAGGCATGGACAGCCTCGACGGTCCCGTCGAGCTGTCGGGCCAGGAATTGCGCGGCGTCGAGGATGTCGTGATCGAGCGCGGCCGGTTTGTCGCCGTGATGGCCCGGATCGAGCGCCGCAAGAATGCGCGGCCGCGCGGACCAGTCCGCGGTCCGGCTCAACAGCAGCGGCACCGGGCAGCGCCGGACCAGGTTCCAGTCCGTGTTGGTGAAAAGTGCGCGACGGAGCGCGGAATGGTAATGCGTGTCCTTGACCATCAGGTCAGGCTCGAATTCCGCGACGCGGCGCAGGATGCCCTCATACAGCGGGTTGTCCCAGTGCACGTGGGTATTGACGTCGAGCCCACCGGCGCGCAATTCGTCGGCCAGGTCTTCGAGGTACGCCGCCCGCTCGGCAATGAATTCCTCGCGCAGCCGGCGCAGCTCGTCGGTGTCGAAAAACGGCTGCCCCGTCAGTGCGGGATCGAAGTCGCAAGCGAACAATTCGAGCGCGGCGCCGCTCAACCGGGCCAGTCGCGCCGCCTTCGCAGCACCGACCTGCACATCCACTGTGGGATCGATCACGGCCAGGATTCGATCGAGGCGTTGCATGATGTGCCTCCAGATGGCGCGCGCGTTGCCGCTCTTTCACTGTGCGACGGGGCCACTGGACCCGCAATGCGGGGAAGTCGCTTCGGAAAGTACGTAGAAACTTTGATTCCTGTCCCTACTGCCCCTTCGCCTGTCTGATCTCTAGCATTCGCGTGACGTTTTGCGCCCCCGGGCCGGAACGACATCCATTCTCATCCTCTCCGAGGCGACCGAAGAAAATGACGGCCACTCACTACAACGACAAGGTGGTCCGGCAGTTCGCGATCATGACCGTGGTCTGGGGAATCGTCGGCATGCTCGGCGGCGTCCTGAGCGCGGCGCACCTGCTGGGGCCCGACCTGCTGCCCCCGTACTCGTTCCGGTCCTACTCGCGGCTGCGCCCGCTGCACACCAACGCAGTGATCTTCGCGTTCGGCGGGTCGGCGCTCTTCGCCACCTCGTACTACATCGTGCAGCGCACCTGCCACGTGCGGCTGTTCCTGGACAAGCTCGCGGCGTTCACCGCTCGCGCTGCGCAAGGTGAAGCACATCTATGTCGCGAACTGGTTCTTCGCGGCTTACATCATCACCATCGCCGTGCTGCATATCACCAACAGCCTGGCCATCCCGGTCACCATGACCAAGTCGTATGGCCTGTACGCTGGCGTCGTCGACGCGATGGTGCAGTGGTGGTACGGGCACAACGCGGTCGGCTTCTTCCTGACCGCGGCCTTCCTCGGCATGATGTATTACTTCGTGCCGAAGCAGGCGGGCCGTCCGATCTATTCCTACAGGCTCTCCGTGGTGCACTTCTGGGCGCTGATCTCCACGTACATGTGGGCCGGCCCGCACCACCTGCACTACACGACGTTGCCCGACTGGGCGCAGTCGCTCGGCATGGTGTTCTCGCTGATCCTGCTCGCGCCGTCGTGGGGCGGCATGATCAACGGCATCATGACGCTCTCGGGCGCGTGGCATAAGCTGCGCACCGACCCGATCCTCAAGTTCATGATCGTGTCGCTCTCGTTCTACGGCATGTCGACCTTCGAGGGTCCGATGATGTCGATCAAGACCGTCAACTCGCTCTCGCACTACACCGACTGGACGATCGGCCACGTGCACTCCGGCGCGCTCGGCTGGGT
>JAPLSF010000157.1 GCA_026398785.1 Pseudomonadota bacterium
GTCTGGGCGAGCCAGCGCACCGGCTCGAACCGCGTCACGAAGACGTGGCATGCGGCGTCACTGGGCTATGTGCCGGTGCAGGCGATCCAGTACCGGAAGGGCAACCCCGAAGTGCAGATGAAACTGGTGAAGCTGACGAGAGGTTAGGAAGGACAGGAAGGCTCGGAAGGACCGGAAGGACCGGAAGGACCGGAAGGACCGGAAGGCCACCTTAGCGCCGCCGGCCCTTCCAACTTCCCCCTTCCTGACCTTCCTGACCTTCCTGACCTTCCGGGCCTTCCTGGCCTTCCTGGCCTTCCTGGCCTTCCTGGCCTTCCTGGCCTTCCTGACCTTCTTTCGCTACGCTTTAGGGAGCGTCACACCGCGCTGCCCCTGGTACTTGCCGCCGCGATCCTTGTACGAGGTCTCGCAGACTTCGTCCGACTCGAAGAACAGCATCTGCGCCACGCCCTCGTTGGCGTAGATCTTCGCGGGCAGCGTCGTCGTGTTCGAGAACTCGAGCGTCACGTGCCCTTCCCATTCGGGCTCGAGCGGCGTCACGTTGACTATGATCCCGCAGCGCGCGTACGTCGACTTGCCGAGGCACACCGTCAGCACGCTGCGCGGGATGCGGAAATACTCGACCGTGCGCGCCAGCGCGAACGAGTTCGGCGGGATGATGCAGACCGGGCCGTCGAAATCGACGAACGAGCCGTGGTCGAAGTCCTTCGGGTCCACGATCGTCGAGTTGATGTTGGTGAAGATCTTGAACTCGGCCGCGCAGCGCACGTCGTAGCCGTAGCTCGAGGTGCCGTACGAAACGATGCGCTGGCCGTCGACGACGCGAACCTGGCCGGGCTCGAAGGGCTCGATCATGCCGTGGCTCGCGGCCATGCGGCGGATCCAGCGGTCTGACTTGATACTCACGGCTTGATGCTCACGGTCAGGTGTCCTCGACGGTGATCCTGGGAAAACCCGCTGCGCCGAGCGCGGCGACGGAAAGCCTGGCCGCAGTGCGGCGGGCGGTGTCCAGGTAGGCGGTGCCGATGCGTCCGCCCGGGTCGGCAACCACCGTGGGACAGCCACCGTCCGTCTCTTCGCGGATGCGGATGTCGAGCGGCAACTGGCCGAGCAGGCTGACGCCGTACTGCGCGGCCATGCGAACCCCGCCGCCGCTGCCGAAGATCGGTTCTTCGTGGCCGCAGCTGGAGCACACGTGCGTGCTCATGTTCTCGACGATACCGAGCACCGGCACGTTGACCTTCTGGAACATCCGCAGGCCCTTGCGGGCGTCGAGCAACGCGATGTCCTGCGGCGTAGTCACGACCACCGCGCCGCTCACGGGGACGCGCTGGGAAAGCGTCAGCTGGATGTCCCCCGTGCCCGGGGGCATGTCGACGATCAGGTAATCGAGTTCGCCCCAGTCGGTGTCGTTGAGCAACTGCTGCAGGGCCTGCGTCACCATCGGGCCGCGCCAGACCATGGGCTGCTCTTCCTCGATCAGGAAGCCGATCGACATGACCTTGATGCCGTGCGCCTCGAGCGGCTGGATGCGCTTGCCGTCGTGGCTGACCGGCCGTTCGCCCTGCAGGCCCAGCATGCGGGGCTGGCTGGGCCCGTAGATATCGGCGTCGAGCAGCCCGACGCGCGCTCCATCGATCGCCAAAGCCAGGGCCAGGTTGACCGCTGTCGTGGACTTGCCGACGCCGCCCTTGCCCGAAGCCACCGCAATCACGTTGCGGATGCCGGGCAGCGGCTGCAGCTGGCCCTGGGCGACGTGGGTGGCGACCTGCCAGCCGACGGTCACCGTGGCGTCCCCGAGTCCGGGAGCATGGCGCAGGAGCGCCTGGAGTTCGGCGGCCAGCGTCTGGGCGTACCCCCCCAGTGGGAAGCCCAGTTCGACCTCCACCAGGGGGCGGCCGGCCTCCAACCGAACGGACTTCACAGCTTTGGCAGCGCCGAGAGGCATCCCCAGATAGGGTTCGACATAATTCGCCACCAAGAGTCGGGCCTGGGCAAGGCGATCATCCTGCATTCGGGAATCCGTCAAGACAGTGGGAGCGGCATGCGCCGGCGAGCAGGGATTGTAGCGGAATCGGGCAGCATTCAGCGCCGGGCCGGCAGCCCGCGGGGCGCCGGATCCGCGTGGCATAATGCGTGGACCTTCGCCCCACCCGGAGACGACGGCGCGACGTGCAACCGTATTCACCGGACGAGTAACCTTTCCCGCCCGTGACGAGCAGATGATCCACTAACGTCGCCCATGAGCTTTTTCACGAACATGCGCGCTGACCGCCTGATCGCCGAGATCAAGGCGGCCGACGACGGCGACAGTCACAAGACGTCGCTGGAGAAGCTCGCGCGCCTTGGACCTTCCGCGGTTCCCCGCATCCTCGACGCACTGGCGAGCGCCGACAAGCGGGAAACCGCCGGCTTCGTCGCGGTGCTGACGGCCCTGCTCGACAACAAGACTTTCCCGGTCGTTGCCGGCGGACTCACGGAAGGCAACCAGCGCACCGTCTCCGGGGTCGCGACCGCGCTGTCCAGTTCGCGCAATTACGCGGCGAACCTGCTGTTCGGCCTGCTCGACCAGCCGGCGATGCCGAAGGGCACGGTGGTCGGCATCCTCACCGCACAGAAGGCGCGCCTCAATGCGCGCGACGTGCTGCAGCGCGCGTACAACCAGGACGCGGCCGAGAAAGCGGCCATGTTCCGCATCGTCTCCGACATCGCCGATGCGAGCATCGTGCCGGAACTGCTGAGCCGCCTCGAGGGCAAGGACCCGATCGCGCGCACGCACATCATCAACATCCTGGCGCGCTTCAACCGACGCGACGTCGCCGTGGCGCTGCAGCGGCAGCTGAAGGACACCAACAAGTTCGTGCGGCAGGCGGTGCTGAACGCGCTGACCGGTTTCGAGGGCAACGTCGACGTCGGCCTGCTCTGCGACGTCCTGCGCGACCCCGACGTCGAGACGCAGCAGAAGGCGATCGATGCGATCGTGCGCGCGAACGACCCGGACACCATGCGGCACCTGATCGCCGTGCTGCGCGACGAGGACGAGAATGTCCGCCGCGCCGCGGTCGAGGTGCTGAACGAAATCGGTACGCCGGCGCACGTCAAGGCCCTGCTGCAGACGATCAAGGACGACGACTGGTGGGTGCGCAGCCGCGCCGCCGACGCGCTCGCGAAAATCGGCGGCCCGCGCGTAATCGAGGCGGCGCTCGAGCTGATCCGCGACCAGGACGAGGACGTCCGCCGCGCGGCCATCGAGATCCTGAACCAGACCAAGGATGAGCGCGCCATCGGCTACCTCATCGAAGCCACTCGCGACAACGACTGGTGGGTCCGCGAGCGTGCGGTCGACGCGCTCGCCGAAATCGGCAGTCCGCGCGCCCTGCCCACCCTGCTCGACCTCCTGCGTGCGAGCGACACGCGTTCGCTGCCGACGGTCACTCGCGCAATCGGCAAGATCGGCGATCCGTCCGTGATCCCGCAACTGATGCCGTTGCTGCAGAGCGCATCGAAGGAAGCGCGGCTCGAAATCATCACCGCCCTCGCGCGACTGGTGGACGACAAGTCCGCCGACGTCGTGCGCTCCCGACTGGAAGCGTTCAGCGGCGAATCGGCCGACCCGACGGTCAGCCACGCGGCGTTGCGCGCCGTCGAGGACATGGACGCGCGTTTCTCGACGGGCGTGCGCGACGCGCAGCGAGGAGCGGCCCGCATGGCCGAGCCCTCGCGGACTTTGCTCGCCGAAAAGATCGATTTCGACGGCCTCGCGCGCGAGGCCGCGCCGTCGCAGCGTCTCGACATCTCCGCCCTCACGCCGGGCGACGTGCTCGAAGGTCGCTACAAGTACCTGCAGAAGATCGGCAAGGGGGCCTTCGGCACCGTGCTGTTGATGGAGGACACGGTCGTCGACGAACGGCTGGTGCTCAAGTTCCTGAACCCGAACGTCTCGCAGGACGAGGAGATGATGAAACGGTTCGTGCACGAGCTGCGCTACTCGCGCAAGATCACGCACCGCAACGTCATCCGCATCTACGACTTCCTGTTCATCCGCGGCAACTATGCGATCTCGATGGAGTACTTCCCGTCGCATACGCTTGGGCACGAGATCAACGACAAGCCGCTCCCGATCGACAAGGCCGTCCGCTTTGCGATGGACGTAGCCACCGGCATGGCCGTTGCCCACCAGTCGGGCATCATTCACCGCGACCTGAAGCCGGCCAACGTCCTGATCGACGATACGGGCCTGCTCAAGATCGTGGACTTCGGCGTGGCTGCTGCGCAGCATCAGGGCGACACCCAGCTCACCAAGACCGGTTACGTGATCGGCTCGCCCAAATACATGGCGCCCGAGCAGATCCTGGGCAAGAAAGTCGACGAGCGCGCCGACGTCTACTCGCTCGGCGTCATTCTGTATGAGATGCTCACGGGCGAGCCGCCCTACCACCGCGGCGACCACATGGCGGTCATGTACCAGCACGTCCAGGGCAAGGCGAAGCCACCGATCGATGTGAATCCCGACATTCCGCCGGGCCTGTCCGAGATCGTCACGAAGGCGATGACCGTGGACAAGGCGCGGCGCTTCCAGACCATGGACGAGCTGCGCTCCGCGCTCGAACATTACCTCTGAGGCCGCCTTGGCGCGCATCGACGCATTCCTGAAACTCGGCGCCTCGCAAGGCTGCTCGGACGTCCACCTCGCAGTTGGCGTGCCGCCGATGCTGCGCATGAACGGCGACCTGCTGCCGATCAAGTTCCGCAACCTCGCCGAGGCCGAACTCGAAAGCTACGTCACGGAGATCCTGACGCCCTCGCACCAGGAGCAGTTCAGGAAGGGCCACGACGTCGATTTCTCGTACGTCTCCGAGGACAACGCGCGTTTCCGCGTCAACGTGTTCCGCAAGGAGACGGGCGTCGGCGCAGTGTTCCGCGCCATCCCGAACGACGTGCCGTCGCTCGATTCGCTGAATCTCCCGCCGGTCGTCAAGAAGTTCTGTGATTTCCACCAGGGCATGGTGCTGGTCACGGGTTCCACGGGTACCGGCAAGTCGACGACGCTCGCAGCGATGATCGACCACCTGAACCGGACGCGCCGGCTGAACATCATCAGCCTCGAGGACCCGATCGAGTTCGTCCACCGCAGCAAGCAATCGCAGGTGATCCAGCGCGAACTGCACACGCACCTGCCCTCCTTCGCCGAGGGCGTGCGGGCCGCAATGCGCGAGGACCCCGACGTGATCCTGGTCGGCGAGCTGCGCGACGCCGAGACGGTGCGCTGGGCGATGACCGCGGCGGAAACCGGACACCTCGTGCTCGGCACGCTGCACACGACCAGCGCGGTGAAGACGATCGACCGCATCGTCGACGCGTTGCCGCCGGAGGAGCGCGAGCAGACCAAGAGCTTCCTGTCGCAGAGCCTGCTCGGCGTCGTCACCCAGTTCCTGGTGCGCACGCCCGACCTGCGCGGTCGCAAGGCCATCTGCGAGGTCATGGTCATGAACCGCGCGATCGGCAAGCTCATCACGGCCGAGCAGTCGCACATGATCCCGTCGCAGCTGCAGACGGGCCGCGAAGTCGGCATGCAGACACTCGACCAGGCGCTGCTCGCCGCCATCCAGGCGCGCGAGATCGATCCGGAGGACGCGTTCGGTTATGCCATCGACAAGAAGCCGTTCGCCCGCTACATCCCCGAAGGGACGGCGATCCTCAAGGCCGACGTGACGCAGGGACTCTGATGTCCACCGATACGACGACGCAGGTCACCAATCCCGAAATGCCGCAGCACACGCCGCGGCGCATCGATGAATTCCTGCTCGACGTGATCAAGCGAGGCGGCTCCGACCTGCATTTCGTCGCCGGCGATCCGCCGCGCATCCGCCACAACGGCGAGCTGCAGTCGCTGCGCGATGCACCACTCGACAAGCAGGTCGTGCAGGACACGATCATGGACTTCATCACCCGCCGCGCGCAGCAGCAGCTCGAGGAAAAAGACGGCGCCGATTTCGCCTATTCCATCCCGGGCGTTTCGCGTTTCCGCGTGAACGTGTTCCGGCACATCGGCGGGCTCGGTGCCGTGCTGCGAGCGATCCCTTCGAAGGCGCTGACGCTCGAGCAGCTCAACATGCCCCAGGCCGTGCGCAGCCTGTGCCGTGTCAACAACGGCCTGATCCTCGTGACGGGCAAGACCGGCTCGGGCAAGTCGACGACGCTCGCCGCGATGATCGACGACATCAACGCACGCGAGAAAGGCCACATCCTCACGATCGAGGACCCGATCGAGTTCGTGCATCCGCGCAAGAACTGCCTGGTCAGCCAGCGCGAGGTCGGCCTGCACAGCCCGGGCTTTGCCGATGCACTGCACTCGGCCCTGCGCGAAGATCCGGACATCGTGCTGGTCGGCGAAGTGCGCGACCACGAAACGATGAGCATCGCGGTCACGGCGGCCGAGATGGGCATCCTCGTGATGGGCACCCTGCACACCAACGGCGCCGCACCCACCGTGGACCGCATCGTCAACGCCTTCCCTGCCGACAAGCAGAGCCACGTGCGGACCATGCTGTCGACCTCGCTGCGCGGCGTGATCTCGCAGCAGCTGATCATGCGCGCCGACAAGCGCGGGCGGGTCGCGGCGCTCGAAGTCCTCATCAACACGCCGGCCGTCTCCAACCTGATCCGCCAGGGCAAGCTCGACCAGCTCGAGAACGCCATGCAGAGCGGCGCTGCCCACGGCATGCGGGTCATGGACTCGGCGATCAAGGAACTGTTCGACAAGGGCGTGATCAGCGGCCGCTCGGCTTACGAAAAGGCCATGAACAAGCCGCAGTTCGAGCAGTTCAAGGACATGGGTTAATACCCCCTCCGCACCCTGGGGCACGAACGTCCCTCCTGGCAGATCGATTCCACTGTCAGAGTGAATGCTGCAGCCTTCGCCGCATGCACCCCGCTCCGGGCCGTGGGGACGCTTCGACAGGACGCCGTAGACCGTCTGTCCTCAGCATGCGCATCGCTCCGGGTTTCGGGTACGGCTGCCGCGCCTTGGAAAGGCAGACACGCGGCGCGGCAGCCGTACCCGAAACCCGGAGCGATGCGCCGACAGTGCGGTGATGGCGGACAGATTGCTGCGGCGACTTGCGCCGTGCGAGCGCTCGCCCGGGGCGAGTGCGAGGCGCCGATGGTCAGGCGACCGATCCGGGACCTTCCCCCGAGCGCGTGTCTGCCTTTCCAAGCTCGGGGGAAGGTCCCGGATCGGTCGCCTGCAACCAGCGCGGTCTGCCTGTCCAAGGGGTGGGCGGCGAGCCAAGCCGTCCGGTGCCTCGACTGGCATAATCGACGGTCCATCGACCCGGACCCCGCCGCCCCATGACCGCTCAGCCCAAGCGCACCCTGCTCGTGACCAGCGCGCTGCCGTATGCCAACGGCGCGCCGCACCTCGGGCACATGCTCGAGTACGTCCTGACCGACATCTGGGCGCGGTTCCAGCGCATGCGCGGCCACGACTGCCTGTTCATCTGGGCGAGCGACGCGCACGGCACGCCGATCATGCTCAAGGCGCGGCAGGAAGGCATCACCCCCGAGCAGCTGATCGAGCGCGTCGGCGCCGAACAGCGCCGCGACTTCGGCGAGTTCGACATCTCGTACGACAACTTCCACACCACGCACTCGGACGAGAATCGAGAGGTCACCTACGAGATCTATCGCCGGCTCGTCGCGGGCGGCCACATCAGGCGCGAGACGATCGTGCAGGCGTACGACGAGCAGGCAAGAATGTTCCTGCCGGATCGCTACGTCCGCGGCACGTGCCCCAGGTGCGGCGCACTCGACCAGTACGGCGACAGCTGCGAGGTCTGCGGCGCCACCTACACCCCGGCCGACCTGCTGAATGCCGTCTCGGTGGTGAGCGGCACGGCGCCCGTGCAGAAAGAGTCGGAGCACCTGTTCTTCAAGCTCAGCGACTTCGAGCCGATGCTGCGCGCATGGACGGGCGGCGATCGCCTGCAGTCCGCCGTCACGGCCAAGCTCGGCGAGTGGTTCGGCGCGGGCCTGCGCGACTGGGACATCTCGCGCGACGAGCCGTATTTCGGCTTCGAGATTCCGGGCGAGACCGGCAAGTACTTCTACGTCTGGCTGGATGCACCGATCGGCTACCTCTCGAGCCTGTTGCAGTACTGCCGCCGCACCGGGCGGGATTTCGAGCAGTACTGGAAACCGGACAGCGACGCCGAGGTGTATCACTTCATCGGCAAGGACATCGTGTATTTCCACACGCTGTTCTGGCCGGCCGTGCTCGCCGGAGCGGGCTACCGGCCACCGACGTCGGTGTTCGCGCACGGCTTCCTGACCGTGAACGGACTCAAGATGTCCAAGTCGCGCGGCACGCTGATCTCCGCGCGCACCTGGCTCGATCACCTGCCGGCGGAATACCTGCGCTATTACTTCGCGTCGCGTCTCGGTGACAGCGTCGACGACCTCGACCTCAACCTCGACGACTTCGTCGCCAAGGTCAATTCCGACATCGTCGGCAAGCTCGTCAACATCGCGAGCCGCTGTGCCGGATTCATCGCGCGGGGTGCGGCGGGCAAGCTGGCCTCCACGCTTGCGGATGCGTCCCTGCAGAGGGAATTCGCCGCGGCCGGCGAGCGCGTCGCCGCGCTGTACGAAGGCCGCGATCTCGCCGGTGCGTTGCGCGAGATCATGGCGCTCACCGACCGCGCCAATCTCTACATCGACCAGCAGAAACCCTGGCTCATGGCGAAGGATCCAGCGCGTGCCGCCGAAGTGCAGGCCGTCTGCACGCAGGGCATCAACCTGTTCCGTGTGCTCGCGGTGTACCTGAAGCCCGTCATGCCGAAGCTCGCTGCGGGCGCCGAGAAGTTTCTCGGACTGCCCTCGCAGAGCTGGGCCGATGCCGCGACGCCGCTCCTCGGCACGGCGATCAACGCCTACGAACCGCTCGCCACGCGCGTCGACTCGGCCGCAGTCAAGGCGCTGCTCGCCGCCTCGTCGGAGAGCCTGAAGCCTGCGGGCGTTCCGGCAGCGGCAGCCACGGACCAGCCGGCCAAGGGCGCCGCGAAGACTGCGGCGCAGCCCGCTGCTCCGCCCGCGGAGCTGTCGATCGACGACTTCATGAAAGTCGACCTGCGCATCGCGCGCATCGACTCGGCCGAACTCGTCGAGGGCGCCGACAAGCTGCTCAAGCTGGGAGTCGATCTCGGCGAACTGGGCAAGCGGCAGATCTTCGCCGGCATTCGCTCAGCGTACGAACCGTCGCAGCTCGTCGGTCGACTGACGGTCGTGGTCGCCAATCTCGCGCCGCGCAAGATGCGCTTCGGGCTGTCCGCAGGCATGGTGCTGGCGGCCGGGCCCGGCGGACAGGAGATTTTCGTGCTTTCCCCCGATGCGGGCGCGACGCCCGGCATGAAGGTGAAGTGACGCCCGCGACGAGGAGCCCATGACCGAACTGCTGCTGCTCGCGCTCGGCGCGAGCCTGGTCAACAACTTCGTCCTGTCCAACTTCCTCGGGCTCTGCCCGTTCATCGGTGTGAGCCGTCGCTTCGAGGCTGCCGCCGGCATGGCCCTCGCGACGCTGTTCGTGCTCACGATCGCCTCGGGCCTGAGCTTCGCACTGTGGCAATGGGTACTGGTGCCGCTGGGTCTCGAATACCTGCGCACGCTGGTTTTCATCCTGCTGATCGCAGGAGTCGTGCAGTTCACCGAGATCATGGTGCGGGCGACGAGCCCCCTCCTGCACCAGTTGCTCGGCATCTTTCTGCCGCTGATCACGACCAACTGCGCCGTACTTGGCGTAGCACTGTTGAACGTCGATCGCCAGCACGGCCTGCTCGAGTCGCTGGTCTTCGGTGCGAGCGCCGGCGCCGGATTTGGACTCGCGCTGCTGCTGTTCACGACACTGCGCGAACGACTGGACACGGCCGACGTGCCGCAAGCCTTCCGCGGCGCCCCCGTGGCACTGGTGACGGCGGGCCTGATGGCCCTCGCCTTCATGGGTTTCGCCGGGCTGGGTGCGCGGTGAATCCCGACGCGGTCTTTGTTGCGGTGCTGGTAGCAGCGGCCCTCGCCGTCACGCTCGGCGTGGCACTCGGCTGGGCGGCATCACTCATCGAACCCGACGCCGACTCGCTGGTGGAGCGCATCGACGCGCTGCTGCCGCAGACGCAGTGCGGCCAATGCCGATACCCGGGCTGCCGGCCTTACGCGGCCGCCATCGCCAGCGGTGCAGCGGAGATCGACCGCTGCCCTCCGGGCGGGGACGCCACGGTACGCGCGCTCGCCGCGTTGCTCGATCGTTCGCCGCGCCCGCTCGATCCCGCGTTCGGCGCGCCGAAGCCGGCGCAGGTGGCGTGGATCGACGAGGAGAAGTGCATCGGTTGCGCGCGCTGCCTGCCTGCCTGCCCGGTCGACGCCATCGTCGGCGCACCCAGGCAGATGCACACGGTGATCACAGCGCAGTGCACCGGCTGCGAGCTCTGCCTGCCGCCTTGCCCCGTCGACTGCATTGAACTGCGCCCTGTCCCGGCCGTGTCGCTGCGCTATCGCCAGCCGCGTGCCGCGTGATGGCCGCCCGCTCCACGTTTCCGGCCGGCCTCGTGCTCGACGCGCACAAGCAGCAGGCATGCGGCACACCGATCGTCGATCTGCCACTGCCCAGGCAGGTGGCGCTCGCACTCGATCAAGGCTCGGGTTACGGCGCCGAACCCGTCGTGGCCGTGGGCGCTGCCGTGGCCATGGGTACGCTCGTCGCGCGCACTGACTACCCCTTTGCATCCGCACTGCACTCGCCGCTCGCAGGCACCGTCGTCGCGATCGAAACACGTGCGGCGGCTGTGGAGGGCGGTCGCAGCGTCTGCATCGTGATCGAGAGCAACGGCTCGGACCGGATCGATGACAGCATCCGGCCCGTCGCAGATCCCGACTCGCTCAGTCCGGAGCAACTCACGCAGCGACTGCGCGACGCCGGCATTGCGGGACTCGGCGGCGCCGGCTTTCCGACCGCGACCAAGCTGGCCTCTGCACGCGACCGGGGTGCGCAGACGCTCCTGTTGAATGGTGCGGAGTGCGAGCCGTGGATCTGTTGCGACGATGCGCTGATGCGATCCGCCGCGGACGACGTCGTGCGCGGCGCGCTCATTCTCAGACGCGCGGCGGGTGCCGTGCGTTGCGTAATCGCGATCGAGGACGACAAGCCCGCAGCCATTGCAGCCATGACGGGAGCCATCGAACGCCAGCGTGATGCTGCGTTGAAGGTCGTCGTGGTTCCGGCGGTGTATCCGCAGGGCGCCGAGCGACAACTGATCACGACGGTCACGGGTGTCGAAGTGCCTGCGGACGGCCTGCCCGCCGATGCGGGCGTGATCTGCCAGAACGTCGCGACCGCCGCTGCCGTCGCGCGCTGGGCCACCCGCGGGGAACCCATCCTCTCGCGCGTCGTGACTGTCACGGGCAGCGGGGTCGCGCACCCTTGCAACATCCGCGCCCCGATCGGCACTGCGCTGGCCACGCTCGTCGCTGCGGCCGGAGGTTATCGAGGCACGCCGTTACGCCTGATCGCCGGCGGCAACATGACAGGTCGTGCATTGGCGTCGGACGAGGCCGGGCTCACTAAGGCGATGAACTGCGTGCTCGTCGCGACCCGGGACGACATCGGTTCACGACTCGGCGCCGTCGAATTGCCGTGCATCCGCTGTGGCGACTGCTCCAACGTCTGCCCCGCGGGACTGCTGCCGCAGCAACTGTACCGGGCTGCGCTCGCCGACGCGCACGACGCATTGCGCCAACTCGGCGTGCGCGACTGCATCGACTGCGGCCTCTGCGACTACGTCTGCCCGAGCCAGATTCCGCTCACCGACCGTTTTCGTGACGCGAGGCGCCGCCTGAACGCGGCCGAAGCGACGGCGCAGAAGGCAGCGGATGCACGGGAGCGTCACGAACTGCGCACGCGCCGGCTGCAGGAAACCGCAACGGCCGAACAGCAGGCATTCGAGAGTGTCCGGAATCGCGCACGACAACCCGGCGACGATGCTGCAGGCGGCAAGAGCTGACATGCGTTTCGACACCTCACCCGCGCCGCATGTCATCGCCGGTTACACCGTGCCGCGCGTCATGTTCCAGGTGCTGTTCGCACTGTTGCCCGCAGGCATTGCTCACGTCGTGCTGTTCGGTCCCGGGCTGCTGCTGCAACTGTCCGTCGCGAGCGTCACGGCTCTGCTCGCAGAAGCCGCGGCGCTGCGCTGGCGCGGTCGTGACGCAGCACCTGCACTCAGGGACGGCAGCGTGCTGGTCACAGCGTCCCTGCTTGCATTCTCGATCCCGCCGCTGCTGCCCTGGTGGCTCGGTGCGCTCGGCACGGCGCTGGCCGTGCTGCTCGGCAAGCACGTCTTCGGCGGGCTCGGCCAGAACCCCTTCAATCCTGCGATGGTAGGGTATGCGATCCTGCTCGTCTCGTTTCCCGCCGAGATGACGCGCTGGCCCGTGCCGATGGACGTCGGTGGCACCCACACCTGGCCCGAACTCGCGCGGATGTCGTTCGCGGGTTTTTACGGCGCGGACCTGACAGAGCGTTGGGACGGGTACACGGGTGCGACGGCGCTCGACTCGATTCGCAATGGGCTCGGTATGCGCTACACGCTGCCCGAACTGCTGGGGCGCGGGGACATTGCCGGGGCGTTCGGCGTGCGAGGCTTTGCCTGGATCAATCTCGCGGCGCTCGCGGGAGGTCTTTACCTGATGACCCGCCGGATCGTGCGCTGGCATATCCCGCTGGCCGTGCTCGGCGGCCTGCTGGTACCGTCGTTCATCGCGCACGGCCTGGATTCAGGCATCGCCCTGGGACCGACGCTGCAGGCATTCTCCGGCGCGACGATGCTGACCGCATTTTTCATCGCAACGGACCCTGTCTCCGCCGCAACGAGCGATCGCGGACGGCTCTGGTACGGAGCCGGCATCGGGCTGATCGCGTGGATCATCCGCACGTGGGGCGGGTACCCGGATGGCTTCGCATTTGCCGTGCTGCTGATGAACCTCGCCGTCCCCTTCATCGACCGCTACACCGTGCCGAGAATTTATGGTCGCCAGCCCTGAGCGCCCGGCGCGTCGCAGCATCCGCGCTGCCATCGTGCTCGCGGCCGCGGCCATCGCGGCCTTCGGCCTCGTGGCCGTGGTGCATGAGATCACGCGCGACCGGATCACTGCGACGAAACGTGCACACGAGCTTGCCCGCTTCGACCAGGTGTTGGGTGAACTCCGGTACGACAACGACCTGCTCGCCGACACCCTGACGCTGCGCGATCCGGAGCTACTGGGCGCGACGGCAGCAATCACTGCGTACCGTGCCCGTTTCCACGGCCAACCCGTCGCAGTCATGCTCGAGCCCGTCGCGCCCGATGGTTATGCGGGGGCCATTCGCCTGCTGCTCGCGATTGCGCCTGACGGCACGATCCTGGGAGTGTGTGCCATGAGGCATCGCGAGACTCCCGGACTCGGCGATTTCATCGACACACGCAAGTCGGATTGGATGCAGCGATTCACCGGCAAGTCCGCGGGCAACCCCGCAGCGGCGCGCTGGCGGGTCCGCAAGGACGGCGGTGATTTCGACCAGTACACGGGCGCTACGATCACCTCGCGCGCGGTGGTCGGGACCGTCGATCGCACGCTGCAATTCTTCGCGCGTCATCGCGACGAGTTACT
>JAPLSF010000284.1 GCA_026398785.1 Pseudomonadota bacterium
GCCTTGCGCGTGAATGGTTTGCTGGTCGTGGCAGGTCTCGTGCTGCTGGGGCTGCCCTTTGCGGCGTTCGGGCCCAGCAACGACCTGGCCATGCGCGGTTCCATCCCGGCGCTGATCGTTCTGGCGCTGGCGGCTGCGTCTGCATTGGCGCATCCCGCGGCGGCCCTGCAGCGCCGTGTGCTCTGGCCAATTCTCGTGGTCCTGGTACTCGGCATTCCGACGGCGGTGACTGAAATGGCGAGAGCCGTCTCCGAGCCTGTGTGGAAGCCCGATTATTCTCACAGTCTCGTTCCGGACCTGGGCAAAGGGTACCCCGCGCATTACGCGACGCGACTGAGCGGAGCGCCGATCGAGCGGCTTCTGAAGCCTGTCGGTAACGTCAATGCCTTGAACAGAATCAGCGGGCCGAACCCACCAGGCCCAGAGGATGCAGAATGAAAGCGGTGATCCTTGCCGGCGGCATCGGCTCGCGCCTGATGGAAGAGACGGTGGCGCGGCCGAAACCCATGGTCGAGGTCGGCGGCAAGCCGATCCTCTGGCACATCATGAAGATCTACTCGCATTACGGGATCAACGATTTCGTGATCTGCCTCGGGTATCGCGGATACCTGATCAAGGAGTACTTCGCGAACTACGCGCTGCACCTGTCGGACGTCACGATCGACCTGTCGGACAACGGACTCACGGTTCATCAGCGACACGTCGAGCCGTGGCGAGTCACGCTTGTGCACACTGGTGATACGACTCAGACAGGCGGGCGACTGAAGCGCATCAGCTCCTACGTCGAGGACGACGATTTCTGCATGACCTATGGCGACGGCGTCGGCGACATCGACATCGGGCGCCTGATCGATTTCCATCGCGGGCACGGCAGGCTCGCCACGGTGACCGCGACTCAGCCGCCGGGCCGCTTCGGCGTCGTGGACATCGAAGGGGACCGCGTAACCCAGTTGCGGGAAAAGCCGCTGGGCGACGGCGGCTGGATCAATGGCGGTTTCTTCGTCCTGTCGCCCAAGGTCTTGAGCCTGATCGGCGGTGACGAGACAGCCTGGGAAAGCGGTCCTCTGCAGAACCTGGCGACTCGTGGCGACCTGATGGCGTATCGCCACCCCGGTTTCTGGCAACCGATGGATACACTGCGGGAACGCAATTACCTCGAGGATCTGTGGTCAGCGGGCAAGGCGCCCTGGAAAGTCTGGTAATGGCGGACGGCTTCTGGGCGGACAGGCGCGTACTGGTCACCGGGCACACCGGCTTCATCGGATCCTGGATGTGCCTCTGGCTGCATCGGCTGGGCGCCAAGGTGTCGGGTATCGCCATCGATCCGCCGAGCCAGCCCAACCTGTTCGAAGTCGCCCGCGTGTCCGACCTCGTTGCCGACGAAAGGTGCGACATTCGAGACTTCGCTGGAATGGTCAACGCCGTGCGGCGGCTGCGGCCCGAAATTGTCTTTCATCTTGCGGCGCAGTCGCTCGTGCGCCCAGGTTATGCGGCTCCGGTCGAGACTTTTGCCACCAACATCATGGGCACAGTGCACGTGCTCGATGCCCTGCGGTCGACGCCAGGCGTTGCGGCGGCTGTCGTCGTCACCAGTGACAAGTGCTACGCCAACGACGACTCCGGCCGCGCAATGACGGAATCGGACTTGCTCGGGGGCTACGACCCCTACAGCAGCAGCAAGGCAGGGGCAGAAATCGTCGCTGCTTCGTACCGCGACAGCTACCTGCGGGAGAAGGGCGTGCCATTGGCTACAGTGCGTGCCGGCAATGTCATAGGCGGCGGTGACTGGGCCGTGGATCGGCTGCTGCCGGACATCGTCCGAGCCTTCTCCGCCGGCAAGGCTGTCATGATCCGGCATCCACTTTCGACCCGGCCGTGGCAGCACGTGCTCGAGCCGGTGTCGGGTTGCATGTTGCTCGCAAAGGCCCTTGTGAGTCGCGGCGATGAGTTTGCGGAGGCGTGGAATCTTGGCCCTGACGCAAGTCATTCGAAGACGGTATCGCATATTGCCGGCCTGGCGGCGCGACTCTGGGGCCAGGGCGCATCGATTGAAGCGGATGTCCAGAATGACGTCCACGAGGCGCACTTGCTGGGGCTCGATGCGAGCAAGGCACGAAGGCGACTCGATTGGACGCCCGTCTGGGATGTCGACCGTGCCGTCGCCGAGTCATTGAACTGGTACAGGGCGCACCTTGGCGGAGACGACATGCAGCGATACTCGCTGGCACAGATCGCCGCATTCACGGCAGGTAATCCGCATGGCTGACATCATTCCGGGCAGCATCTGTCACGAGGGTGACGCACAGGGAGACGGACGTTGCCTCGCCCTGTCCACCGTCGGTGGCGATGGCCATGTACGCTGCGTTCCCCTGCTGGCGGGCGGGATTCCGTCGGACGCCCAGTCGCTGAAACTCAAGCAGGACGACGCGGACTGCACCGTCGAAGGCAGTTGGCTGCGCATAGACCGCGCGGGCTGGAGAAGCGCTACGGCACTGAGTCCTCTTGGCAGCGCCACACGTTCGCTGCTGGCGCGGGTGCATCGTGAACTTGCCAAGGGTGAGGCCCGGGCATTCGCGCAGACGGTGGTCGAGCCGGCGTTCAAGCCTGGCACCACGCCCATTCCTCCCTCTGGCAAGGTCATCGGCGCGCCGGAGTTCGAGCACCTCATCGATGCTTCTCTGGACGGCTGGCTCACGACCGGACGATTCAACGACCTCTTTCAGCAACAGCTCGGCACGTTCCTGGACCGAAAGCACGTGCTGACGACCAATTCGGGATCCTCTGCCAATCTCCTGGCATTGAGCGCATTGACGTCGCCCCTGCTCGGGGACCGCGCAATGCAACCCGGAGACGAGATCATCACCGTTGCAGCCGGGTTCCCGACGACGGTGAACCCGATCCTCCAGAACGGACTGGTGCCAGTGTTCGTGGACGTTGCACTGCCGACTTACAACATCGACGTGAGCCGGATCGAAGCGGCGATTTCCCCGCGGACCAAGGCGATCATGATCGCCCATACGCTCGGTAATCCATTCGATCTCGCGGCAGTGATGCGCATCGTCGAACGCCATGGACTGTGGCTGGTCGAGGATTGTTGCGACGCGCTGGGCTCGACGTACCAAGGTCGCAAGGTCGGTACGTTCGGCCATGTCGGAACGCTCAGCTTCTATCCGGCGCATCACATCACGATGGGTGAAGGCGGCGCTGTGTTCACGGACGACGATGTCCTGAAGCGTGCCGTCGAGTCGATTCGAGACTGGGGCCGGGACTGCTATTGCGCGCCAGGTCGCGACAACACCTGCGGCAAGCGTTTCAAGTGGCAACTCGGCCAGCTACCGCAAGGCTACGACCACAAGTACACGTACTCCCATCTGGGCTACAACCTGAAGATCACCGACATGCAGGCGGCACTGGGTGTCGCACAGCTCGGCCGGCTCGAGGGCTTCATCGCGAGTCGTAAAGTGAATTTCCGCTACCTGCACGACAAGCTCTCTGCGGTTGCCGACAGGCTGTTGCTGCCTGAAGCCACGCCGGGTAGCGACCCCAGCTGGTTCGGATTTCCCCTGACGATCCGGCCCGAGTCGGGGCTCGAGCGCGTGCAGGTCGTGCGACACCTTAATCGTAAGCGGGTCGGCACGCGTCAGTTGTTCGCGGGCAACCTGCTGCGCCAGCCTTATTTTGCCGGACGGCCTCATCGCGTGAGCGGCGGGCTCGAGTGCTCCGACCTGGTGATGAACAATACGTTCTGGATCGGTCTTTACCCGGGACTGTCGGAACAACAGCTGGAATTTTCGGCCAACGCTGTGATCGAGTCAGTGCGAGCACACGCCTAGGCGCGCTCCGATCGAAGCTGCTTGCGCCGGATGCGCTGGCTGGCGCTACGCGTCTGGTCCGCTTTTCGACACTGCAGAGTGGCGGAACGAAAAATTCCTGTGGCCGAGGAAGCTGACGACGACCTGCATGGCCAGCAGGATCGCGCCCGCGATGTACGGTGCCGTCGTTGGATTGCCGGTAATCTTCCTCACTGCAAAGACAGTCGGTGGCAGCAACAGCAGGCCCAGCGCGATCGCACCGCTATACACCATGATGCTGCGCAACCACTCCCTCAGGTAGTTGCCCCGCGTGCGGAACACGAACCACTTGTAGCCGAGCGGGCAGAATCGATCGAACCACGCCGATTCATTCCAAGAGGTCTGCGTAGAGCCGCTGTTCCGGGATGAGTTCGCCGGGGCATGACGAGTGCCACCGCCACTGGCCCGGCAGGGGGATTCCATCCCGGTGCCCGAGCCGCGGATCAGGCGCTTGCGTCAGCCGGCACCTGTACAACAGCGAAATGAAGTGTCCTCGGTCACGCCGTTCTTTCGCAATGCTTTCGAGCACCCTATGAGGTGTCGCGTCGAACTCGACGGCTGCGCCCAGCTCCTGGTGCGCGACGAGCCTTATTCTCTCCTCGGCTCGTTCCTGGAACCGGATGATGCCTCCAGGGACATGCCAACCCGGGCCGTAGAACTCGTCGGCGCGCCACGTGAGCAGCGTGCGGCGGCTATCGTCCTGGATCAGCAGATCGACGTTGACGAGCGGTGTGACTCGGCTGAGGAAGAGGAATACGTCGTCGGGCAAGTCGCCGCTGCTGGAATCGATCGCACGCTCCAGTTGTCGGATCGAGTCCGTGAGGCCGCCGGATGAGCTAGTCAAAGTTGATCCTTTCCTTCTCGATGACCGGCGGTCGGCGCAGGACCTGCGTGTGGATGGCGCCGATGTACTCGCCGAGCAGCCCCACGAAGACCAGCTGCACGGCGCCGATGAAAAAGATGCCGATCACGAGGGGCGCCAACCCCAGCTGGAAGCTGTCCCAGTACAGGAGTTTGTAGACGAAGTATCCGCAGGCCACCAGCAAGCTGAGCGCCGCAACACCCAGGCCACCGAACGTCGCCAGCCGCAGGGGCACCTTCGAGTGATTGGTGATTCCCAGCATCGCCACGTCCCAGAGCGAATAGAGGTTGTTCTTCGTCAACCCACGTTTTCTCGTCGGCTGCGTGAACGGAATCAAGGCCCGCTCATAGCCGAGGTCGCAGATCAGTCCTCTCAGGTACGGGTAGGGATCATTGATCTGGCGGATGTCTTCGATGACGCGTCTATCGTAGAGCCCGAATCCGGTCGCGTTCGCGACGAGCTCGATGTCCGAGAGCCGACTGACCACCGAGTAGTAGGTCTTTCGCACGAGAAAGAAGGCGGGCGACTCCTCGCTGGTCATTTTCTGGGCCAGCACGATCTTGTAGCCTGCTTGCCACTTTGCAACGAACTGCGGAATCATTTCCGGTGGGTCCTGGAGATCGGATGCCATCCCGATCACGGCATCCCCGCGCGCCTGCAGCAATCCGTGGTACCCGGAGCGGACCGCGCCGAAGTTACGATTGTTGACGATGACCTTTACGCGGCGATCCCGGTGAGCCAGGTCCCTGAGCAAGTCTACGGTGTCGTCCGTCGACGCGTTGTCGATGAAGATCATCTCGAAATCGATGTCCGGCAGGCTCTGCGCAAACACGCGGCAGACTCTCTGGTACAGCTCGACTACGTTGTCGCGCTCGTTATAGCAGCCAGTAACGACGCTCAAGAGGGGCATGTTCGTTGTTCCTGAGTAACCGCTGTATCCCCGCCCGACGCATGCAGGTCGACCGCGTCCGGGGTGCCCCCGCCACTCAAGGGGACACCGCATCAAGCATGCACGCCAGGGACCAAAGGTGCCATCTCTTGGCCCCACCCTCAGCTTCAATCGACTGCATATCGACCACTCGCAGGCCGCAGTTTGCGATCAAGGCGCTGAGCGAGTCGCGCGTGAAGAAATTGACATGCTCGTGCCAGTACCTCTTCCGAGCGTGGAGATCCGTGGCGTCCTGGGCCTCGCGCATCAAGTCCTCATACGGAACCTCGATGTACAGGATGGTGTCGCGCGCCATGATCGCGGCGATCTCGCTGATGGTCGATGCGGGAAACGGCACATGCTCGAGGACGTGGCTCAGCACGATAAGGTCGTAATGTGTCGTGGCGACGGTGTGTTTGTCCACGCTCACGGCGCCCGGCATGACCTGCTGGGCGGAAATGTCAAAAATATGCAGCAGACTGCAGCGGGAACGGAAGGGGGTGTTCTTGCCCGTGTCGCCGCCCCAATCGAGGACGCGAGGGAGCGCCGCGACATGAGCCGAGAGAAATGCCTCTACTTGCCCGGTATGGGTGGCGCCATCCGCGATCACCACGGCGCGTCTCGCATAACCGGGTTCGAAGTGCTCCCGCTGCGCGGTGTACTCCGGCCCGCGGTAGCCCGCGTACAGTGCGGCCATCTCCGAGTCGCTGAATCGAATATCCAGAAACACGAGGCCACAGCGCAGGCATCGTACTGAATTACAGAGAGGGTAGGCGTTGCCGCACCTTAGATCGCGCAACCCCCAGGCTGCGGTGATCTCGACAGGCTCCCACCCGAAGGCTCGCTTTGCGACGAACGGCATCAGGATCGCGGGTGACTTCGCCAGGTCGCCGCCGCCACAACAAACGCAGTGCAGCGCGATACGCGGGGATTTCCCTGCTTGTTCCAGCAGATCGCAATCGGTCTTCAAGATCGGCGTCCTAAGTGGGTAGTTGGTGAACTGGGGTAAAGCCTCGACGGCACGGGGCCTTTTCCGCCTGCCGCGCTGTCATTCGTCACCAGGCACTCCTGCCCCCATCGACGATCAGATTGGCGCCATTCATGTAGCTGGATGCATCCGAGCAGAGAAAGGCGACCGCGCCGCGGTACTCGTCCGGCATGGCCATTCTGCCCAACGGAATCAACCGCGTCAGGTTGCTGACGAAAACGTCATTCTGTCCCGTGTAGACGCCACCGGGTGAGAGCGCATTGCACCTGACCTTGCGGTCGCACCAGTACGTTGCAATGTACTTCGTGAGCCCGATCAGGCCGTGCTTGACCACGGAGTACGTGACCGGTTTGACGGGCTGCAGGTGATCTGGTCGATCGGCTACTCGATAGATGCGCTGATCGGGCGCGATGACCCCCAGGTCCGAGGCGATGTTCACGATCACGCCGCCGCGACCGGAGTGAGCCATGTGCCCGCCGAAGACCTTGCAGCAATTGAATGCGCCCCCCAGGCAGACGTCGATATCCAGGTGCCATTGCTCGGCGGGAAAATTCTCCAGGCGCGAGAAGTTCGTGCTCGCGGAGTCCTCGAACTTCGGGTTCCGGGCGGCATTGTTCAGCAGTATGTCGATTCGGTTGAAGCGACCGAGTGCCTGGCCCAGGCTTTCCTGAACGGACTCCACGCGCGTCACGTCGGTGTTCAGCGCCAGTATCCGGTCTCCGAACTCCGAACGCAGGCGCCCTGCGTTCGTGTCGAGAGCCTTCTCATCGATATCGAGCAGGACGACATTGCCGCCCAGTCCGGCAATGGTCGCAGCGTGCTGATAGCCAAGCATGCCGCCGCCACCGGTCACGATGGCGACCCTGTCCTCGAGGCTGAACAGATCGAATTTTCCCGTGTGCTGCGACATGTCTAGTCACCACCGCGAAGTTCTACGGTCTTGCCGCTTCCGAGAGACTCTTTGGCAGCCAGGGCGAGCCGAAGACTCAGGATACCGGTGGGCAGGTCCACCTTGGGTGGCGTGCCAAGCCGGATGCAGTCCAGCAAGTGGCGCGCCTGATCCATGAACATATCGTTGCGGCCGAATCCCGGAAACGCATCATCCATCACGGCCTCGCCTTCTGCGCCGTATGTCAGCAGTCGATTTGCGATGAGATCAAGCCGTGCGATGCCGGCGTCACCGACGACCTTGAACGTCCTGACGGGCGGTCGCTGCACAAAGTCCTGGTGCAGAACGATGGGGAACCGGCCGTGGGGTCCGTCGGATTGCATCAGCGACGACGCCGAGTCCTCGACGTCCACATCCAGGCCGCTCAAGTGACCGCCCATGCAGAGGATTCTCTTTGGAAGGCCGAAAAGCCAGCAGATCAGGTCCATTTCGTGGATCTGCGACAGGATCACGCCTCCGCCAAGATCCTGGCGGGCGGCGTACATCTGTCGATAATCTTCGTATCGATGCCAATTCGGCAGGTATTCGCCGATTTCTGCCTGCACGCCGATGATCCGTCCGAATGCCCCTGCGTCGACCATTTCCTTGAGCCGGATCGGTCCCGGGTGGAAGCGAAAGTTGTAGCCGACCAGGCATACCAGCCGCTTCTGCCGCACGATCGACAGCAGATCACTCACCCGGTCCATGTCATGGGAGACGGGCTTTTCGATGAAAAGATGGGAGCCCGCTTCGGCTGCGGCCATGGCAATCGAAACGTGCAGGCTGCTCGGATTGCAGACGAATACGACGTCCGGCTTTGCCGACAACGCTGTCCGCAGATCATCGTGCACGGCAATTGCGAAGTCCGACTCCACGTCCGCACCATCGGCAACGGTAAGATTGTCCAGCAGCCGGTCGCGATTGCGTCGCACTCGGAACGCGTGGACTTCGAGGCGATCGCCGAGAAGCGTGCGAAGATTTCGCAGATGCCTCTGACCGATGCCGCCCAGGCCGCAGAACAACACTCGCACGATGTGTCTGCCCTCCTATCCGACCGGGTCGATGCCTTGCAGCCAACTTGCGGCGACTGCAGCGACGTGCTTCAGCCAGTTGATCTCGTCACCCGGGGCATCTCGGGCCACCTGCAGTACAAAGTCACCGCGGTAATCGATATCGATCAGAGCGCTCCGCAGTCGCGCAAAGTCCACGTTGCCCCGGCCGAGAGGCACTGTGCCGCCGCCGCGCAGGCGGTCCTTGATGTGGAAGCTGCCGATCCTGTCGCCATATGCCGCAAACTCTTCGTCTACCAAGTAGCCCAGTGAGCCGCTGTTCCCGGAATCGTAATTGACCCGAATCATCGGGCTGTCCGCATCGGCAAGGAACGCCCGGAAGTCTCCAGGATTGAGGTCGGTCTCCAGATGTAACTGGACGCCGCGGGAGGCGGCTTCCGGCAATGCGTCAGCAAGAGCGTGCAGTGCGTCGTTCGCGTCACTTGTACTCGCGATCCGCGACGAGTCGACGAACGGAAGGACGATACGCGTAATTCCCATCTCGGGACAGATCGAAACCAGCCACTTGAGTTGCTCGATCCGCGCAGACTGCAGGGATCGATCCACTCCCACGAGCGGGCAATCCATGAAGTAGTCTGCGCAGATCGACACGACATCGATCCCGGCGGTCCGCAGTCGGGCTGTAAGCTCCGCCCGGCCTGCTGCTGTCTCAAGCGGATTGACGCCCTGACCATGCAGGTCATAAATCCATTCAATGCCCCGCAAAGGGATCAGCGGGGCGGATTCTATCTCCGCCGCCCAATCCTGCCTGGGGAAACACTGGAAGCGACCGTCCTCCGGCGGGGAAAGTCGGCCCTGCATCGTGTACAGCCCTGCGGTGGATGCCAGTCCAGGCATGAATTCGCTCACTTTGCGTCGTCGATCAACGGTATCGACATGTTCGACCGCAACTCGTCACGATCCAGGAACGGGAACAGGTCCTCGAGCGGCGTGGAGACCATGCTGCCGTCGCTGAGGATGCGCGACGAAACCCTCGGTCCGATCGCCTGATCCGGCCGAACCATGACTTCGCAGACGACCGGCCCGGGAGCGGACAACGCCTTCCGAATCGTGCCGCGCAGCGCCCGATGACTCCGGACGCAGAACGTGCGAACCCCGAACGCCCTGGCAACCTTGCGAATGTCCGGCAGCGTCAGCCCGGATGACGGGTCGCAGCCGATCATATGCTTGAAGTAACCGCGCTGTGAGGCGCGGATCGACGCGTAGCCGTTGTTGTTGAGGACGAAGAACTTGATGGGCAACTCCATGCGCGCCGCCACTTCGAGTTCCTGCACGTTCATCACGAAGCCCCCGTCACCGTCGACAGAGATCGTGCGGCGTCGATTGTCGCCCAGGCAGCCACCGATTGCGGCAGGCAGGCCATAGCCCATTGCGCCCAGGCCGCCGGTTGCCACCGCGCGCTGACCTTTCTTGAGCGTAGCGGCCAACCAGAACGTATCGAGCGCCGCGCCAGAACTGCCTGGGATGATCAGGTCGTTCTGATCCAGTTCGTCGCACAGTGTCTCCGCAAAGACGTAGCTGTTCACGAAGCCTGTCTGCTCGCGGTATTCGGGCAGTACCACCGGGTACATCGTCCGCCACAGGGCGCAACGCTTCACCCAGTCCGAGTAGTCGAACACTTCCTGCTCGCCAAACTGTTCGAGCAGGCCGTCAATGAACGTCCTGGCATCGCAAACGACGGCCATGTCGGGAAGGTCACCGAGTTTCTCCATCTCGGCCTTGTCGATGTCCACCACTGCAACGGTCGCTCCGCGCGCGAACTGGGCGCGATCGAAACCGGTGACCGTAAAGTCGAGGCGCGTCCCGATGGCAAGTACGAAGTCAGCATTCTGCACGGTAAAATTGGCTGCCCTCGGCGCCGCGGTCCCCGGTCGACCGAAAGCCAGTGGATGGCTTGACTCCAGCAGGTCCGCTGCGGTCCAGGTAGTCAGCGTTGGAATCTTGAGTCGTTCGACGAGCCGCCGGAATGCCTTCTCTGCATGCGAACAGTGGACACCATTGCCTGCCAGCAAGACGGGCCGCTTTGCCTGGCGAAGATGGTTTGCTACGGCAGAGAGAATCTCGGGTGCCGCCGGTACCTGGCGGGTATCAGCCGCAGGCTCGGTGCTCTCAAACGCGGTCAAGGCCTCCGGATCAATCTCTGCTGCCTGCACATCG
>JAPLSF010000406.1 GCA_026398785.1 Pseudomonadota bacterium
CGAAGGCGTCGAGATGGTGATGCCGGGCGACAACATCAAGATGACGATCGAGCTGATCGTGCCGATCGCGATGGAGGAAGGCCTGCGCTTCGCCATCCGCGAGGGCGGCCGTACCGTCGGCGCCGGCGTCGTTTCCAAGATTCTGAAGTAAGTGGAGGAAGGGGTTAGGGGCTAGGGGTCAGGGGTCAGTGCGGAACGTCGCCTTGCGACGAAGAGCTGCGCTGAACCCCGAGCACCGAGCCCTCTTCACTAACCCCTGACCCCTGACCCCTAACCCCTTCCGAGAGGGTCCGTTCAGTCCTTCGGCGAAGTTTGCGCAGCACAGGCCAGTAGCTCAATTGGCAGAGCGGCGGTCTCCAAAACCGCAGGTTGGGGGTTCGATTCCCTCCTGGCCTGCCAGTCGATGAGCGGAAAGCGGCAGCGCGTGCAGACAAACAGCGGCAAAGGACGGGTCGGACCCGGCGTGAGCGAATGACCGAACAGGCACAATCCAGCAGCGCAAGCGTGCTGGACACAGCAAAGCTCGTCGCGGCAGTCGCGATCGTCGTGGCGGGCATCGCGTCCTTCTACGTCTTCGACCAGTATCCGGCCGCGGCGCGCTGGCTCGTCGTGCTCATCGCGGTGGCGGCGGGCATCTTCGTCGCGCTGCAGTCGGCGCAGGGTCGCGAGCTGTGGCAGTTCGTGCAGGGTTCGCGCGTCGAACTGCGCAAGGTCGTCTGGCCCACGCGCGACGACACGACCAAGATGACGCTCGTCGTCGTTGCGGCGATCGTCGTGATGGGTATCTTTTTCTGGCTGCTCGACATGATGCTGGGCGCGATCACGCGCTCCCTCACCGGGCAAGGGGGCTGACCGTGGCGCTGCGCTGGTATGTCGTTCACGCCTACTCGAACTTCGAGCACAAGGTCTCGGCGAGCCTGAAGGACCGCATCAAGCTCCACGGGCTCGAGGACAAGTTCGGCGAGATCCTGGTCCCGACCGAAGAAGTGGTCGAGATGCGGGACGGACAGCGACGCAAGAGCGAGCGCAAGTTCTTTCCGGGCTACGTGCTGGTGCAGATGGAGATGAACGAAGACACCTGGCATCTCGTGCGCGAGACGCCGAAGGTCCTCGGGTTCATCGGCGGCACGCCGGAGAAGCCCGCGCCGATCACCGAGCGCGAGGCGAATGCGATCCTGCGCCGGGTCGAGGAAGGCGCGGAGAAGCCGCGGCCGAAGGTGCTGTTCGAGCCGGGCGAAGTCGTGCGCGTCACGGACGGCCCGTTCAACGACTTCAACGGCGTCGTCGAGTCGGTCAACTACGAGAAGAGCCGCATGCAGGTTGCGGTGCAGATCCTTGGGCGCTCGACGCCCGTCGAATTGGAATTCAGCCAGGTCGAAAAGGCCTGAGCTCAAACGGGGAGCCCGCGAGGGCGTTCGCACCCATCAGAGGTAGATAGAGATGGCAAAGAAAGTAAACGGCTACGTCAAGCTGCAGGTGCCTGCAGGCCAGGCGAACCCGAGCCCGCCGATCGGTCCGGCGCTCGGCCAGCAGGGCGTCAACATCATGGAGTTCTGCAAGCAGTTCAATGCGCAGACGCAGCAGGTCGAGAAGGGCCTGCCGATTCCCGTGGTGATCACGGTCTACAGCGACCGCAGCTTCACCTTCATCATGAAGACGCCGCCGGCGTCCGTGCTGATCCGGAAGAGCATCGGCATCGAGAAGGGCAGCGGCACGCCGAACACCGCCAAGGTCGGCAAGATCACCCGTAAGCAGCTCGAGGAAATCGCCAGGACCAAGACCCCTGACCTCACCGCCGCCGATCTCGAAGCGGCAGTGCGCACGATCGCGGGCAGTGCCCGCAGCATGGGTGTCGAAGTCGAAGGGCTGGAGGTCTGATCATGGTTGCCGTCGCCAAGCGCATGAAGCCGTGGGCCGAGAAAATCGTCCCGGGCAAGCAGTATTCGATCGACGAAGCCCTGGGGCTCGTCAAGCTGTTCGCCACCGCCAAGTTCGACGAAGCCGTCGACGTGTCGGTGAACCTGGGCGTGGACGCCTCCAAGTCGGACCAGCAGGTCCGCGGCTCGACCGTGCTGCCGCACGGCACCGGCAAGTCCGTCCGCGTCGCCGTGTTCACGTCCGGCAAGAATGCCGACCTGGCGCGTGAAGCGGGCGCCGACATCGTCGGCATGGAAGACCTCGCCGAGAAGGTGAAGGCCGGCGAACTCAATTTCGACGTGGTCGTCGCGAGCCCGGACGCGATGCGCGTCGTGGGCCAGCTCGGCCAGATCCTCGGCCCGCGTGGCCTGATGCCGAACCCGAAAGTCGGCACGGTCACGCCGGACGTCGCGGGCGCGGTCCGCAACGCCAAGGCCGGCCAGGTGCGCTTCCGTACCGACAAGGGTGGCGTGATCCACTGCACGATCGGCAAGGCGAGCTTCGACCCGTCGAAGCTCACGGAAAACCTCCAGGCGCTGCTCGCGGACTTGCAGAAGTCCAAGCCGGCGTCGTCGAAGGGCGTCTTCCTGCGCCGGATCACCGTGTCGTCGACGATGGGTCCCGGCGTGCCGGTCGACCAGTCGTCGCTCACGACGACCGCGGGCTGAGGCGGGAGTTTTTTTGAATTCAAGGTTTTGATGCAGGGCCGTCCGTCGCCCCAGCCCACGCGAGTGGTGCAAGGCGGGGGCCGGTCATCATCGAAGACCGCAGGCGGGAGAGCTCTTGGCAGAGTCGCTCCCTTAATCGCGCAGCCTGCGCAGATGGTGGTACCCGAGTCAGTGTCTCACTGCCGAAGGTCCGCCTTCTTAAGAAGGGCGAACGCCTACGGATGGGCGTTCGAAGTTTGATCTTCAGGCCAGGAGGAAGACATGGCGCTTAGATTTGACGACAAGAAGGCACTGGTCGCCGAAGTGGCAACGGTCGCGCAGTCCGCGCTGTCCGTGGTCGCTGCGGAATACCGGGGGCTGCCGGTTGCGAAGCTCACCGAGCTCCGCGCCAAGGCCCGCGCCAACCGCGTCTACATGCGCGTGGTGAAGAACACGCTGGCCCGTCGAGCCATCGCCGGCACTCAGTTCGAGTGCGTCGGTGACAAGCTCAAGGGTCCGCTGATCCTCGCCTTCTCGCAGGACGATCCGGGCGCGGCAGCACGGCTGATCAGGGCATTCGCGAAGGACAACGACAAGCTCGTTCCGACGCTGGTGTCCCTGGGCGGCACGGTTCTGCCGGGCAGTGACCTCGAGCGCGTCGCAAGCCTTCCTACCAAGGACCAGGCTTTGGCGCAGCTGCTGGGAGTCATCAAGGCCCCGATCGGCAAGTTCGTTCGCACGCTGGCGGAGCCTCACGCGAAGCTCGTGCGCACGATCGCAGCGGTCAAGGACCAGAAGAGCGCGGCCGCCTGAGGCGGTCGCACACGTTGATTTTCGGGTATTCAGGCAACAGCATTTACAGGAGCAACTGACATGGCTGCGACTAAGGAAGACATCCTCACCGCGATCTCGAACATGACCGTCATGGAGATCGTCGACCTCGTCAAGATGATGGAAGACAAGTTCGGCGTCACCGCCGCTGCCCCGATGGCCATGATGGCTGCCGGCGGCGCTGCCGCGGCTGCGGCCCCGGCTGCGGAGGAGCAGACCGAGTTCGCCGTCACGATGACGAGCTTCGGCGCGAACAAGGTTGGCGTGATCAAGGTGATCCGCGAGCTGACCGGTCTCGGCCTCAAGGAAGCCAAGGACCTCGTCGAGGGCGTGCCCTCGCTGGTCAAGGATTCCGTGCCGAAGGCCGACGCCGACGCCATCAAGAAGAAGCTCGAAGACGCCGGCGCTGCCGCGGAGATCAAGTAACCGCGATGCACGGGCCCGTGCCCGTTGCAGCAAGGGGCGCCGGGCGGTGCAACAGCGCCGCCCGGTGTCTCCTGTCCGTCGTTTTTTCGTCCGGTAGTTTCCGTCGCGCTCAGGCGCCGGCATCGGCAGCCTAGAGAGGGTGATCGCAATGGCTTATTCCTTCACCGAAAAGAAGCGCATCCGCAAGGATTTCGGCAAGCGGTCCAGCATCCTCGAGGTGCCGTACCTGCTCGCCATCCAGCTCGATTCGTACCGCAAGTTCCTGCAGGCCGACACGGCCGAGGACAGGCGTGACGAGATCGGCCTGCACGCCGCATTCAAGAGCGTGTTCCCGATCATCAGTTATTCGGGCAACGCGCTGCTCGAATACGTGAGCTACCGGCTCGGCCAGCCGGTGTTCGACGTCAAGGAGTGCCAGCTCCGCGGCCTCACCTACGCAGCACCGCTGCGCGTCAAGGTGCGCCTCGTCGTGTTCGACAAGGAAGCCCCCGGCGCCAAGAAGCCGGTGAAGGACATCCGCGAGCAGGAGGTCTACCTGGGCGAACTGCCCCTGATGACCGACAACGGCACGTTCGTCGTGAACGGCACCGAGCGTGTCATCGTCTCCCAGCTGCACCGCAGACCCGGCGTGTTCTTCGATCACGACCGCGGCAAGACGCACAGCTCGGGCAAGCTCCTGTTCAACGCGCGCGTGATTCCCTACCGCGGCTCGTGGCTCGACTTCGAGTTCGACGCCAAGGACTGCGTCTACGCGCGCATCGACCGCCGCCGCAAGCTGGCGGTCACCATCCTGCTGCGTGCGCTCGGCTACAGCGACGAGCAGATGCTCGACATGTTCTTCGAGCAGAACACGTTCAACCTGTCGGCCAGCAGCATCGAGCTCGTGCTCGTGCCGAGCCGCCTGCGCGGTGAAACCGCTGCGTTCGAGATCAAGGCGAACGGCAAGGTCATCGTCGAGGAAGGCCGCCGCATCACTGCGCGCCACG
>JAPLSF010000024.1 GCA_026398785.1 Pseudomonadota bacterium
CAGATCGATACGAACCTGTGCGCCGCCGCCGGCGCGATTGTCGGCCTCGATGTGCCCGCCGTGTTCTTCCACGATCTTGCGGACGATCGCCAGTCCCAGCCCCGTGCCTTTGGTCTTCGTGGTCACGTACGGATCGAACACCTGCCCGATCAGCTCGCGCTGGAACCCGGGCCCATTGTCCTCCACCGTGATGCGCGCCACGTCGGATTCGCCGCGTTCGACGCGCCGCGTCGATACTGCGATCGAACCATCGGCCTGTCCTTCGAGCGCCTCGACCGCGTTCGTGAGCAGATTGTTGAGCAATTGTCGCAGGCGGCCGGGGTCGGCCACCACGGTATCGATCCCCGGGTCGAGGTCGACCTTGAGGCGCACCCCGCGGATCGCTCCCTGCGCGCGGTAAAGGTCGCTGACCTCGGTCACCATCTTGTTGAGGTCGACCGTGGCCATCTCGAGCCGCGGCGCACGCGCATATTCGCTGAACGCATTGACCATTTCCTTCATCGCCTCGACCTGCTGCACGATCGTCTCGGTCGCGCGCTCGAGCATCTGCACGTCCTTGGGATCGGTCATGCCCGGCAGCAGCTTGTGCCGCAGGCGCTCGGCCGAAAGGCGGATCGGCGTGAGCGGGTTCTTGATCTCGTGCGCCAGGCGGCGGGCCACTTCGCCCCATGCGGCCTCGCGCTGCGCCTGCAGCATCACGGTGATGTCGTCGAACACGAGCACGTAGCCGCCCGGCGCATCGCCCTCGACCGGCAGCGGTGTGCACGCGCACATCAGGATGCGCCGCCCGGCACCGGTCTGGAACGTGAACTGCTCGCGCCATTCGACGGCGCCTGTCGCGAAGCGCTGCTGGCAGGCTTCGGCGAACTGACGCGCGAGGTTCGGGGGCTCCGCACCGGCGGTGCCAAACGGCGTGCCCACGCGCGATTCGACGTCTTCCCCCAGGATCATCGCCGCCGCACGGTTTGCCGTACGCACGCGCCAATCCGGCTCGAGTGAAATCACGCCCGTCGACAGCCGCGCCAGGATGACCGCGAGCTTGGCGCGCTCTGTCTCCACCGCCAGCTGCGCGCGGCGCTGGTCTTCACGGGCACGCCGCAGCCGCTTGGTCATGTCGTTGAACGAATGCACGAGGAAACCCATTTCGTCGTGCGACGTGAGGGGCAGCTTCGTGTCGAGGTCGCCCTGCGCCACTGCGCGCGTGCCCTGCACGAGATCCTGGATCGGCTGCACGAGCCGCTGCGCAGTGAAGATCGCGCCGTACCAGGCGGCGAGCAGCGACAGCAGCAGCACGACGGTCAGCGTGAGGATGAAACTCGCCTTGAGCGGCCGCCGCAGGTAGTCCTTCTCGCCGAACTGCTTATAGGCCGCCTGCACCGTATCGGCGAGCGCACCGAGTCGCTCCGCGACGGGGTACATGCTCTGCAGCAACAGTCGTTCCCCATCCGGCCTCGACTCGCCGCCGATGGGCACGGCAGTGCGAATCAGGTAGCCGCCTTCCTGCTGCGGCTCGAGGCTGACGAATGGCTGTCCCTGTCGTACCTGCAGCAGCACTTCGTCCGGGACGTCCTCGGGAACGATGTCCGAGGAGAGTCCCTTGCTGACCGCGATGACGCGACCAGACTGTGTCGCGACCGTGAGTTCAATGGCGCCGACCTTGCGGCGCATCGTCTCCAGCAGGCCCGGCATCGACGCGCCGGCAACACCCATCTCCTCGGCGATCAGTTGCGAATCCGCAAGGTGATCACGCATGCGCACTTCGAGCGCGGAACGTGAGAGCACCAGGGCATCGTCCAGGCTCTTGCGGATCTCGACGTTGAACCAGCTGTCGATGCCTTTGTTCAGGAACTGCACCGCGAAGAAGTACACGAGCAGGATCGGCAGCGTGGCGAGCACGCCGAAGATCCACACCATGCGCGCCTTGAGCCGCGAGCCGATGACGTGTCCGCGCCAGTCCCGGATCAGCTGCGTGAGCTTGGTGCCGAGCAGCCCGACCAGGACGACGAGGCCCGCGATATTGATCCCGAGGATCCACGGATGCAGCCGGCTGAACTGTTCCGAATTCTGCGCGGTCTGGGCCATGAACAGGATGGCCGCAAGCCAGAGCAGGCCGCCGAGACCCATGGTCACTGCCGCGGCGGCACGTTTCAGGGTCGGAGCGTCCATTTCTTCCAGTTGCTCTCGGCGCTCCAGTCGTCCGTCCAGAACAGGAGCCAGCCAAAGACGTCGGGCGCGGTATTCATCCCGAGGACAGCGCGTATGCGGCCTTCATAGACCGGCCCGTCGGACACCAGCGCGGCGTCAATCACCGGCAGTCCGCGGAGATCGCTGACGCGATCGAGTGCAGCCTGCAGTGAGCCGAAATCCTGCTGCTCGCCGGTGTTGAGGTTCTTGACGAGGTACCGCTGGCTCAGCGCGTGGTAGCTCACCTCGTAGCGCTGCTCGAGGGCAGCAATGCCGGCGTCCGGCATGTAGCGACGCACGCGATCGACGGTGATTTCGTAGGTGAGTCGCAGCGTCAGGCCGGCTTCGACGGCCTTGCGCGCGGCGTCCGGCAGCGTGAGATCGAGCTTCACATCGAGTTCGTAGACGCCTTCATCCAGCGCGACCTGGACTTCGCGAATCGCCAGCTTCGACTCCTCCTCCGCGTGCGCGACCGGCACCGCCGTTGCAATTAAGCACAACGCCAGCCACGCGGTACACCTCGCCAAAAATGGCGATTTACGCAAGATGGAGGGAGTCCTGTAGCTCATTTCCAACAATCATAACGGCTTGCCCAGGCAAGCATAATAGAACCCGTCCATGCCGGTCTCCCCGGGCAGGACCTGGTACCCGGGCCCCGCCCCGGCAGGGCGGGGCGGCCAGCCGTGCGTCAGTTCGGGCGTCAGGTCCCGCGCACCGGGTGTCCGGGCCAGGAACGCCGCAACGACGCGCTCGTTCTCGGCCGCCAGCACCGAACAACTCGTGTACAGCAGGCGACCGCCCGGCTTGACCACCTCCCACGCTGCCGCCAGGAGGTTCGACTGCTTCCGCGCCAGGGTCGGGATGTCCCTGGCGCGCCTGAGGACCTTGATGTCGGGATGCCGCCGGATGACCCCGGTGGCCGAGCACGGCACGTCCAGCAGGACCCGGTCGTAGGGTCGACCGTCCCACCAGCCGCGGACGTTCTCGACATCCGCTGCCACCATCCTGGCCTGCAACCCAAGCCGCTCGAGGTTCTCGCGGATTCGCAGCAGCCGGGGCTCGGAGACGTCGAGGGCCGTCACCTCCGCGTTGCCGTTGGTCCGCTCCAGCACGTGGCAGGTCTTGCCGCCCGGCGCCGCACAGGCATCCAGGATGCGGTCGCCTTCCTGCGGGTCGAGCAGCTCAATGGCCAACTGGGCCGCGGCGTCCTGGACCGAGACGCGGCCATCCATGAAACCCGGCAGTGAGCGCACGTCGGCGGGCGGTGCCACCTGCAGTGCATCGCGCGCGAGCGGGTGCGGCGTGACCGTGAACCCCGCGGCCTCCAGCTCGCCCTTTGCCCAGGCCACGTCGCCACGCATGCTGTTCACACGCACCCACAGGGGCGGGTGCGCATTGTTGGCGTCCAGCGCGGCCAGGGCGGCCTCGCCACGGTCCTTGCGCAGCGCATCGACGAACCAGCGTGGATGCGCGGTGCGCAGTGCCACGTCGCGGTCGATCGCGTGCAGGATGTCCGCCTGTTCGCGCTGGAACCGCCGCAGGATCGCGTTGACGAACCCGGCTGCCTGCTCGAACCCGAGCACCTTGGCGGCGTTCACGGTTTCCGCAACGGCGGCATGCGCCGCGGTCTCGCCGGAGACGAGCTGGAAGAGACCGATTTCGAGCAGCGCCCGCAGCCGCGGCGCCAGCTGGTCCGGTGAACGCGTCGCCAGCGCATTGAGCACCGCTGCCAGCCGCACGTGCCAGCGCAACGTGCCGTAGCACAACGAGCGCTTGAGTCCGCGCGCCGAGCCTTCGTCGCTTTCGACGGCCAGCAGGTCGTCGAGCGAGCGTCCTTCGTCGAGCACAGCCGCGACGATGATCGCCGCGGACGCACGTACTGCCGCCGGACCCGTGGGCGCGCTCATGCAATCACCTCGCCGAAACGTTCGCCGCCCAGCGGCCTGGAATTGAGAATGTCGCGGGCCTTGAGCGGCTTGCGGCCGGGAAACTGCACTGTCAGCAGTTCGAGCAGGCCGTCCCCGGTGGCGACGACGATACGCCCGTCCGCTGCCTTGACGACCACGCCCGGCAAGGCGTGGGGCTCTGCAGCGAACTCTCCGGTCACCGGGCACGCTTCCCAGATGCGCACCTGCGCGTCACCGAGCCGCGTCGCCGCGACCGGCCAGGGAACGAACGCGCGAACCTGGCGATCGATCTCAACGGCAGATTGCGACCAGTCGATGCGCGCCTCGTCCTTGCGGATTTTCGCGGCGTAAGTCGCACCGGCAGCCGGTTGCGGCGTCGCGCGCAGCGAGCCTGCTGCCCAGCCCTGCGCAGCCGCGACGATGGCCTGCGCACCGAGCGGCGCGAGTCGATCGTGCAGCTCGCCGGCGGTCTGGCGCGGTCCGATCGCGAGTTCGCGCCGCAACAGCTCGGGGCCCGTGTCGAGCCCGGCATCCATCAGCATGATCGAAATTCCAGTGCGCTCGTCACCGGCAAGCACGGCACGCTGGATCGGGGCCGCACCGCGCCAGCGCGGCAGCAACGAGCCGTGGATGTTGAGACAGCCCAGCCGCGGCAGGTCGAGCACCGCCTGCGGCAGGATCAACCCGTACGCCACGACGACCATGAGGTCGGGCGCGTACGCCGCAAGCCGATGCTGCGCCTCGGGCGTCTTGAGCGTGGGTGGCTGCTCGACCGGTATGCCGAGCGCGAGCGCCCGTTGTTTCACGGCGCTCGACGCGACTTCGCGGCCCCGCCCCGCCGGCCGGTCGGGCTGCGTGTAGACCGCAACGATGGCGTGCCCTGCGTCGTGCAATGCCTGCAGGGCCGGCACCGAAAACTCTGGCGTGCCGGCGAAGACGATGCGCAAGGGTTGCATCAGAGGGCGGAAGTCCGGACGCCCTCGGCCGTGGCCGGGCGATTGCGTTTTTCCTTCTCGAGCTTCTTGCGTATGCGGTTGCGCTTGAGCTCGGAAAGGTAATCGACGAACAGCTTGCCGTCGAGGTGATCGAGCTCGTGCTGGATGCAGATGGCGAGCAAGCCGTCGGCCTCGAGTTCGAACGGCTGGCCGTCGCGGCCGAGGGCGCGCACGCGAATCTTTTCGGAGCGGGTCGTAGGGGTGTCGAACACGCCTGGGACCGACAGGCAGCCTTCCTCGATTTCGAGCGCACCGGACCGCTCGATGATCTCGGGATTGATGAGGACCAGCGGCTTCGACTTGTCCTCGCTGACGTCCATCACTACGAGGCGCTGGTGGAAGTCGACCTGCGTCGCCGCGAGGCCGATACCCGGCGCGGCATACATGGTCTCGAACATGTCGTCGATCACCTGCCCGAGCTCCGCGCCCACGCGCTCGACCGGCGCCGCTTTGGTACGCAGTCGAGGGTCTGGATATTCGAGGATGGTGAGCTTCGCCATTCTTTTGAAAATACTGCTAAAGTTATGTCACGCTTGAATTTAATGATGAACAATGGGCCGCTGGACAGCCGTCGCCTGACAGCGGAATAGCGCGACTGAGACGTGGTCGGCAGCCGCCGCCGGGCAGCCTGGATTATAAGGCGACGGTCGCGACCCCGATACCCGATGGAGAGAGGGATGGATCGTAACCTTCGACCTGAGTCGTCCACATCGCTGCGCCAGTGGCGCTGGATGCGCGCGCTGCTGCTAGCCATTGCCGTCACAGGCATCGGGGCAGCAACTGCCATTCCACGGGCTGCCCTGGCGCAAGCCGAGGCGGGCCGCTCGATGTCGGTGCCGATCTCACCGACCGCCCCCGAACGTTATGTCGTCAAGAAAGGCGACACGCTGTGGGACATTTCGGGCATGTACCTCAAGGATCCCTGGTACTGGCCGGAGATCTGGTACGTCAACCCGTCGATCCGCAACCCGCACCTGATCTTTCCGGGCGATGTCTTGCATTTCAGCTACGTCGACGGCAAGCCGCGCGTTTCGCTCGAAGCCGCCAGCGCCATGCGGTTGTCGCCCGAAATTCGCACGTCCGATCTCGATGGCGCGATCCGGGCGATTCCCTACGACCTGCTGATGGACTTCGTTGGCCGCCCGAGCCTGCTCGACAGGGACCAGGTCAGGAACGCGCCGTACATCGTCGGCATGCGCGACCGGCACATCGTCGGCTCGACGACCAACGAGGTCTACAGCCGCGGGCTCGACAACCCGGCGGCCGGCATGCGCTACAACATCATCAACGTCGGCGAACAACTGCGTGATCCGGACGACGGCGACCTGCTCGGCTACATCGGGCATTTCGCGGGCCTCGGCGAAGTCATCCAATCCTCCGGCGCAGTGGTGCCTGGCAAGGATTCGATTTTCGATATGCGGCGCGAGGAGCCGCTCACGCACATGCACGTGATCGAGACCGGCCGCGAAATCATGCAGGGCGACAAGGTTTTCCCGGCGCAGGCGGAGATCGGCGCGGACTTCGTGCTGTCAGAGCCGTCGAACGACGCGATCCTCGGCCAGATCGTCGCCATCGTCGATGGCATCTACGTCGCCGGCAAGTACCAGGTGGTGGCAGTCAACCGCGGCAAGCGTCACGGTCTCGCTCCCGGCAACCTGCTGGGCGTGTTCTACCGCGGCGAGATCGTCCGCGACCGTTTCGACCGCCAGAACTGGTCCGCCTTCACGGCGAACTACGACCGAGTGCGCCTGCCGGACGAGCGCAGCGCGACGGTCCTGTTGTTCACCGTGAAGGACCGCATGAGCTATGGCCTGGTGGTGCAGTCGTCGCAGGTGATCCGCCGCGGCGACTTCATCGCGAGCCCGAGGTACGGCCACCGGGAAAGCGGCAGCACCAACTTCACGCGCTGACACGACGCTGCACGCAGTTCTCTGCGTTCAGCCCAGATTTGCAGGAGCCTGCCGGGAGTGACGCCCGGTAGGCTCTTTGCGTATGGACGACCGGAAACGCTGGCTGGCGCTGGCGCAGGCACCGAGCCTGCACGCAGGACAGTTGCAGGATTGGCTCGCGCAGGGTGCGTCGCCCATCGACCTCACGCGTGAAACGCGCTCAGCGCTGGCGTCCATCGGGCTCGGCAAGTCCGCGATCCAGGCCCTCCTGCAACCCGACGGCGCGGCGATCGAAAACGACCTCGGCTGGCTGCACGCCGCGGCAAATCGCTGTCTCGTCACCTGGGGCTCCGCGGAATACCCGCCGCTGCTGGCGCAGATTCCCGATGCGCCGCTGGTGCTGTACGTCGAAGGCGACCCCATGGCGCTCTGCCTGCCGCAACTTGCGATCGTCGGCAGCCGCAATCCAACGGCCCTTGGTCGCGACACCGCCACTCAATTCGCGCTGCACCTGGCGCAGGCGGGGCTCAGCATCACGAGCGGACTGGCGCTCGGCATCGATGCCGCCGCGCATCGCGGTGCCTTGAACGCCGGCGCGCGCACGGTCGCCGTGATGGGGCGCGGCCTGGATGCGATCTATCCACGGGAGAACCAATCGCTCGCGCGGGAGATCGTCGGGCGGCAAGGTGCCCTGGTCACCGACCTGGCCGTTGGCACCCCGCCCCTCAAGCAGAATTTCCCGCGCCGCAACAGGATCCTTAGCGGCCTGGCCGTCGGCACGCTCGTGGTCGAGGCGGCCCTCCAGAGCGGGTCGCTGATCACGGCCCGACTGGCCGCCGATCAAGGGCGCGAGGTATTCGCCATTCCCGGGTCCATTCACAACCCGATGGTCCGTGGTTGCCACCGCCTGTTGCGCCAGGGTGCCCGGTTGGTCGAGAGCGTGGAGGACATTTTCGCCGAACTCGAGCCAATCATCGGCGAAATGAAACGGATCGCGCAGGAAAAACCCGCTGCAGGGGCTGATCTCCGCACCCCGCTGTTGGACAAGGAGTATGAAATCCTGTTAGATGCGCTCGGCTTCGAGCCGGCTGGACTCGACATTCTCGTGGTCCGGACGGGCCTGAAAGCCGGTGCAGTCGCCTCGATGCTGCTGATCCTCGAGCTCGAGGGCCGGGTACAACAGCAGCCGGGCGGTCGTTTCAGCCGCCGGTTGCCGGGGAAGGTGTAATGAAGGAAGGCGTTCTCGACATTCTGATCTACCTGTTCGAGAACTACTTCGACGCCGAAACGGAAGACGGCTTCGAACCCGACCGCGAGACCCTGAAGCTCGAGCTCGAAAAAGCCGGGTTTCCGGGATCGGAAGTGGAGCGGGCTCTCTGCTGGCTGGAAGAGCTGGCGGCCGACCCGGACAGGTCGCACCCGACGCCCACCTCCCGCGCGATCCGGGTGTTCGCTGCGCTCGAGCAGGCGCGGCTGGACACGGATTGCCGTGGCTACCTGGTGCACCTCGAGCAGGTGGGCATCCTGTCGCCGACGCAGCGCGAGCTGGTCATCGATCGCCTGATGGCGCTCGAGGGCGACGAGATCGACATCGACAAGTTGAAGTGGGTCGTGCTGATGGTGCTCTTCAGCCAGCCCGGGCAGGAGACCGCGTTCTCCCGCATGGAAGACCTGGTGTTCGAGGACCACAGCGGAGCGATCCACTGAGGAGTTTGAGGAAGTCGAGGAAGTCGAGGAAGTGAACAGTGCCTAGTCACTGATCAATAGTCACTGATAACCGCTCTTCCCGTCTGCCGCGGACCACCGCGGCATGTTTTTTTGAGGGACATGACCAAGAACCTAGTCATCGTCGAGTCGCCGGCCAAGGCCAAGACCATCAAGAAGTACCTGGGCAAGGACTTCGAGGTGATGGCGTCCTATGGCCACGTGCGCGATCTCGTGCCCAAGGAGGGCGCCGTCGACCCCACGCGTCAGTTCGCGATGCGCTGGGAGCTGATCGAGAAGAACAAGAAGCACGTCGATGCGATCACGCGCGCCGTGAAGAAGGCCGACGCACTCTATCTGTCGACCGACCCCGACCGCGAAGGAGAGGCGATCTCCTGGCACCTGCAGCAACTGCTGACGGAAGCGGGGGCACTCGAGGGCAAGACCGTCCATCGCAGCGTCTTCTACGAAATCACCAAGAAAGCGGTGCAGGAAGCCGTCGACAACCCGCGCGAAATCGCCGACGAGCTGGTGAAAGCCTACCTCGCCCGCCGCGCGCTCGATTTCCTCGTCGGCTTCAACCTGTCGCCGCTGCTGTGGAAGAAGGCAGGCCTGTCAGGCGCCTCGGCGGGCCGCGTGCAGAGCCCGGCGTTGCGCATGATCTGCGAGCGCGAGGAAGAGATCCTCGCGTTCAAGCCGCGCGAATACTGGTCCATCGACGCGCAGGCGGCGAAGGACGCGGCGGAATTCACGGCCAAGCTCACGCAGCTCGGCGGGCGGAAGGTCGAGCAGTTCACCGTCACGGACGCGGGCGGAGCGGAGTCCGCAAAGCAGAAGCTCGAGCGCGACGCGAACGGCACGCTGGTCGTCGCGAACGTCGAGAAGAAGCAGCGCCGGCGCAACCCCTCGCCACCTTTCACGACTTCCACGCTGCAGCAGGAGGCCGCACGCAAGCTCGGCTTCGGCGCGCAGCGCACGATGCGCCTGGCGCAGCGCCTGTATGAAGGCGTCGATTTCGGCGAAGGTCCGGTCGGCCTCATCACCTACATGCGTACCGACTCGGTGAGCCTGGGCGCAGATGCGATCAGCGAGATCCGCAGCGTCATCGGCAAGCTGTATGGCGCTGCCGCACTGCCCGAGACGCCTCGCGTCTACAAGACGAAGTCGAAGAACGCTCAGGAAGCACACGAAGGCGTGCGACCGACATCGGCTGCACGCACGCCCGAAGAACTTGCCGGCAAGATCGAAGCCGACGAGCACAAGCTCTACATGCTGATCTGGCGCCGCGCCGTCGCGAGCCAGATGGAAGCTGCCGTGTTCGACACGGTCGCCGTCGATCTCGCCGCCGGCCCGGGCAACATGTTCCGCGCCAACGGCTCGACATTGCTGTCGCCGGGATTCCTCGCGGTTTACCGCGAAAGCTTCGACGACGTGTCGCTGAATCCGGACGACGACGAGAACCGCCTGCTGCCCGCGCTCGAGCAAGGCGACAAGGTGCGGTTGCTCGCGATCGACACCGAGCAGCATTTCACCGAACCGCCGCCGCGCTACTCGGAAGCGAGCCTGGTCAAGGCGCTTGAAGAGCATGGCATCGGCCGCCCTTCGACCTACGCCAGCATCATCCAGACGCTGCTGTACAAGAAGTACTGCGAGCTGGTGAACAAGCGCTTCATCCCGACCGACCTCGGCAAGATCGTGAGCCGCTTCTTGACGGGCAATTTCGAGCGCTACGTCGACTACGGCTTCACCGCCGCGATGGAAGACGAGCTCGACAACATTTCCCGCGGCGAAGAAGACTGGCTGCCGATGCTCGAGCGTTTCTGGGACGATCTCAAGAAGCAGGTCGACGATGTGACCGAGAACGTCACGCGTTCGGACGTGGCGATGGAGCGCCCGCTCGGCATCGATCCCGTGTCGGGTCGCCCGGTGAGCGTGCGTTATGGCCGCTTCGGCGCATTTGCGCAGATCGGCACGCGCGACGACGAAGAAAAGCCGAAGTTCGCGAGCCTGAAGCCGGGCCAGCGCATGGACGATCTCACGCTCGACCTGGCGCTCGAACTGTTCCAGCTGCCACGCACGCTTGGGCCTTGGGAAGACGGCTACCCGATCAAGGTGGCCGTGGGCCGCTTCGGCCCGTACGTGCAGTACGGCGCCAAGAAGTACGCGTCGCTCAAGAAGGAAGACGATCCGTACACGGTCACGCTCGAGCGCGCGCTCGAGATCGTCCGCGAAAAGCAGACGATCGAGGCGAACCGGATCATCAAGGAATTCGGCGACGCCGGTGTGCAGGTGCTGAACGGCCGTTACGGTCCGTACATCACCGACGGCAAGAGGAACGGCAAGATCCCGAAGGACCGTGACCCGAATTCGATGACGCTCGAAGAGTGCCAGGCAATCCTCGCGGTCGCTCCGGAGCGCGGCACGAATCGCTGGGGCCGCAAGACTGCCGCGAAGAACACCGGCAAGACGGCTGCAAAGGCGGTCGATGCTGAAGTTGCCGCGAAGCCGAAGCAGACCGTGAAGAAAAAAGCGGCGCCGAAGAAGAAGTCCGCTGCAAAGAGAAAGGCGCCCGCGAAGAAGTCCGCCTGAGGGATGAGGGGATGAACACCGGCACACCGTCGACGTCCGTCGTCATCGCGTACCTGCGCGACCTCCACGACCGCATCACGAACGCCCTGCAGCAGGCGGATGGCGGCGCGACGTTCCGCCACGACAGCTGGCAGCGACCGGAAGGCGGCGGCGGTGAATCGCGCGTGCTGAGCGAAGGCACCGTGTTCGAACAGGCCGGTATCAACTTCTCGCATGTGACGGGCGGCAAGCTGCCTGCTTCGGCGACTGCGCAGCGTCCCGAACTGGAAGGCGCGAGCTTCGAAGCGACGGGTGTGTCGCTCGTCATCCATCCCCGCAATCCGTACGTGCCGACCTCGCACGCCAACGTCCGCTTCTTCATGGCGATCAAGGACGGCCTGCCCGCGGCCTGGTGGTTCGGCGGCGGCTTCGACCTCACGCCGTATTACCCGTTCGATGAAGACGTGCTGCATTGGCACCGCACGTCGAAAGCGGCCTGCGATCCGTTTGGCCCCGACGTGTACGCAAAGTACAAGGACTGGTGCGACCGCTACTTCTACCTGAAGCACCGCAACGAGACACGCGGCGCCGGCGGGCTGTTCTTCGACGACCTCAACGAGTGGGGGTTCGACAAGTCGTTCGCGTTCATGCGCAGCGTC
>JAPLSF010000289.1 GCA_026398785.1 Pseudomonadota bacterium
TTCGTCGATGCGTCGGGCGTGCGTTGGATCGTCGACTACAAGACCAGCAGCCACGAGGGCGCGGGACTCGACGAATTCCTGGACAACGAACGCGAGCGTTATCGCGGGCAGCTCGAGCGTTACGCCCAGCTCGTGCGGGCGCTTGGCGACGAGCCGATCAGGCTCGGGCTGTATTTCCCGCTGCTGTCGGCGTGGCGCGAGTGGGCGCCGGACGCGGCGGCGTGATCAGAGCGTGCCGCCGACGCTGAACTGACGCCGGCCCGTCGCGTCGGCCGGACCCAGCAGTTGCAACGAGCGCTCCATCGCCGGCGGCACGGGTCCACGCGGCGCGAGCGTGCCTTCGAAGGCGAAGTTGCGCGCGCGACTGAGCGTGAGTTGCGCATCGACCGAGTACGGGCCGTCCTTGTCATTGACTTGCGCCGTCAGGTTCGACGGATCCTGCGGTACCGAGAGCGATGGCTTCGGCTGTGGCGCTGGAAACACCGCGTGAAAACTGCCCACGGGCGCGTTGCGCGGCGGCGGCGCCACCAGTCCGTCGAGATCGAGCGAGCCCTTGAAGGTCGTGGGCCAGCCCTGTTGCAGGTCGATCGCAGCGAATTGCCCGCTGACACGGCCCTGCCAGCCTTTCGGCATGCCGAGCGGCAACGCATTCAGTGCCGCGAGCGGCATTTCGAAGCGGGCCGACCGCAGTTGCACGTCGCCACCGGAAAACGACAGGTCGAAGTCCGTCTCGACCGAACCATCCGTGCGTGTGAGTGCGCCGGCTTCGATGCCAGCCTTGCGCAGCGGGCCGGCCGCGATGCCCGCCGGCAGCGTGACCAGTGCAAAAGCGAGCAGGGCCAGCACGCCGAGCGCGATCAGCAAGCTGGTACGTCGTGTCACGGGAAACGCGCTGTGCGAAAGGAACGCAATCAGCCCGCTGCGCCGGCGTGCTTCAGGCTCAGCGTCGCGTTGACGAGGCCGGGTGCGGCGGCACCGACGGTGGCGGATTCGATGCTCACGCCATGCTGCTGCTGCAGATTGGCGAGCCAGGTGACGAGCGCATCGAACGACGCGCCTTCGATGCGCAATCGCAGGCCGTTGTTGCCGTCCGGACTCTGGTCGCGGAGCGAAGTGCCGAGCCCGGCTTCGCGCGCCGTGCGGTCGACCAGCACGACCAGTGAATCGCCGCCGCCTCCGGCCTGCGTCACGCCCGCCGCGGCCATGGCTTGCGGTGCCGATGCCCGCATCCAGGCGAGATCCGCCGTCTTCTGTGCGACGCGCGCGGCCATCTTCTTGCTGGACGTCTGGAACGGCAGCACCAGCACGAGGTAGACGAGTGCGACGCCGATGAGTGCGCCGGCGACATAAACGAGCTTGCGCTCGCGTTCGTTCAGGTTGTCGAACCAGTCACGGACGTTCATGCGGCCCCCAGGCGGACCTGCAGGCGGCCCTCGACCAGCTTGTCGCGCGGGTTCGCGGATTGCAGTTCGACCGTCGCGCCATCGCGGCTCATGGCCTGCTTGATGCCGTCGAGCGCTTCCACGTTCGGTGCGACGAGATGCAGTTCGAGCACGCCCGCCCGGAAGCTGATGGCTTCGACGCGCGTGGCCGGCGCCCGTGCGATGGCCTGTGCCAGCAATGACATCGCGGGGAGCAGGGCACCGTTGCCGCCGCCGGCGCGAGCCAGCACGCCCTGGATCTGCGCACGCGGATCGACGATCGGCTGCCCGGGCAGGATCTGGTTGAAGGTTGCGGCGATCTGCGCGTCGAGCTGCTTCTCGGCCTGGTGCAGCTGCCAGAGCTTGAAGCCCTGCGCGCCGAGGAAGACAACCAGCGTCGCGACGGCGAGCGCGGCCGGCAGCCGCCACTGCGGCAGCTGCGAGCCGAACGACGTCGGCGCCGCGTAGGCGCCCTGCAGCAGGTTGATCGGTCTGGCGACCGGCACCTGCGCGGCCAGCAGGGGCAGCGTGCCGTCGGGCAGCAGCTTGACCTGCAGCGTGGCGGTGCGCGCCCGCAAGCCTTCGATCGTTTCCTTGTGTGCTTCGTAATCAGCCGTCGAGGCGTAGAGCGTGACGTGTTCGCCGGCTTCGGTCTGCTCGCCGAGCGCGAGTTCGAACGCGGTCTGCAACGATTCGGTGTCGAGGGCGTAGGCGGATTGATCAGGCCGGCTTACGTGCAGCGTGCCTGCGTCGAGCACGAGCACTGACGCGTTCGGCGCGGACGGGATCAGCGAGGATTCGGCATAGGCCGCGTCCGGGCGGATGCCGGCGGCGTCCCACATCGCCTGCCAGCGCTCGAGCGTCGCACGGGCGACGATCGCGACGGGCATGGCGCTCGACGCTGCATCGCGATGGCCGATGGCGAAGTGCAGGTTTTCAAGCTCGGAGGCGAGGTGTTCTTCGAGCGCGAAGGGGATTGCCTGCGCGATGCGGGCCGCACCGCGGACCGGTGGCAGGTCCGGACGGGCCAGCGTGACATCGGAGGCTGGCAGGACCACCACGGTGCGCCGGGCCTGGGCCAGGGCGAGCGCGTCGGCGATCGGGCCGCTCTGGACATTGCCCGAACGGGCGCCGTTGGCGTCGACGATCAGCCAGGACGCTGGCGCGTCCTCGGGCGCCCGGAGACGGATCACCAGGGTTTCAGTCATACGGTCATTCGGCTCCGAAACTGCGCAGGACAGGTCGCACCGTTCCGGCCCCACCGCGCGCGAGGAGACTGTACAGGGTGAACTGGGTAGTGCCAATAGTGACCCATACGGTCGCACGGAAGTAAGTGCTTGATTCCGAAAGTGTGTCCTTGATCTGATCGTAGTCGGCCTGGCCGAGCGTGCCGCGCAGGTCGTCGAGCGTCGGGAAGCAAGCGTCCTTGCGCCGTTTGGCCAGATCCTCGGGATTCAGGCCGAACTGCCGCTGCGATTCCGAGAGCGAGTCGAGCACGATGCCCGGTGCCGTGCAGACGTTCAGCTTGGTGCCGACCGGCAGGGCCGTGACATACGGCTGCAGGCGGCGAAAACGCTCGGCGCCGAACTCGGGCAGCACCATGAGTTCGCTGGCGCGGGTGATCGGCATGTTGGCCGCGAGGTGCGGGGGATCGAGTCCCGTGTAGACCGAGTCTTCGGCGCCGTCCGGAAAGCCCGGCTGGGTATCGGCGTCGATCCAGTCCGCCATGGCAATGGCCCAGGTCGGCTCGAGCTCGAGCATGCTGAGGATGCGCTCAAGTTGCTTGACCGCTTTGGCGTTGGTCGTGCCGTCGCTGAATACGAGGTTGTTCAGGTTGAAGCGGCCCTGCATGTCTTCGATGCGACCTTCGACCGTGCCGACGCCTTCGTCGATCGGCAGGGCCGACATCGACCTGGCCCAGATCTCGCCTAAATGGTCGGTCTGCGAGTCCTGTGCGTCCTTGCGCAGGATGTCGGCGGCCCAGGCTTCCGCGCCGAGCGCGACTTCGAAGCCCTGGTCGAGCGCGAACAGGTTGGCGCTGCGACGCTGGTCGACCATGCCGCGGAACGTCACGTTGACCGCGAGGATCGTCGCGAGCGCGACGATCAGCACGGCCATGATCAGTGCGACGCCACGCTGGTGTGCCGGGAAAGAGGCGTTTTCCCGCCGTCGCATCAGCCCGCAACCTCGACGATGCGCTTGATCTCGCCCCAGTCCTCGAGGTCGAGCGTGACTTCGACCGCGGCAGGTCGCAGCCGTTCCTGCTCGACGGGATTACCGCCCAGCTGTGGCCAGCGGTCGACCCATTCCAGCGATGGCGACATGAAGCGGAACGTCACCGCGCGGACGCCGCTCAGGAGCCGCACGCGCACGGGTTCGGCAGCCTGCGTGCGATCGAGCACGCGCCAGTGGTCGCGCCAGAGGCCGTCCTGGTCCAGACGATAGCCAACGCGTTGCAATGTTGGCCGCGGCAGGCCCGCGGTGTTCATCCAGCCGGAACGCGTGAACTCGAGCTTGTATTCGACCGACTCGCCGGCCAGCACGGCGGGCACCCGCTGGTCGCCGATCGGCTCCCGGATCGGGCGCGGCTCGATCTGCGTGAGGTCCTGCGCCAGCGTCTGTACGGCGCGCTGCACCTCTCGCACGCGTTCGAGACGCAACTGCTGGTACTCGGTCTGCTTCTGCAGCTGCGTGTAACCCGACAGCGCCATCACGCCGACGAACGCGAAAATGGCGATCGCCACCAGCACTTCGAGCAGCGTGAAGCCGCGCGCGCGGGCCGCAAAGCCTGAAGACCGGTGCCGGAACGTGCGGAGGCTCATTCTTCCGCGTCCGTTGGCAAGCCCGGCGGCAGGCTTGGGGCCTTACCCGGCGCTGGCACTGACCCATCCGTGCCTTCTTCGGCGCCCTCGGTGCCAGGCGCGCCGGTGCCGGCCCACTGCGTGCCGCCTGCACCGGCGCCGCCCACGGCGTCGCCGTAGAAACCGGAGACGTTGGCGAGCGGCGTGCCGTCGGGCGTTTCTGCCCGGCGCACGGCGATGTCGATGCGCCGCAGGCTCGCGACCTGGGTCTGCGTGACCTGCATCGACCACTGCCATTGCTGGTCCGCGAATTCGACGCGGCCCGTCGATTCGGCGATGTCAGGTGCCGACGCCTGCAGGCGTCGCTCGGTCAGCACGTTCATGCCGATCCAATGCGCCAGCGTCTTGTCGCGCAGGTAAGTGCCGTTGCGTGCCGACTGCGTCACGGCCTGGATCGCCGCGATCATGCCGAGCGCGACGATGACGAGCGCGGCCAGCACTTCGATCAGAGTGAAGCCTTGCTGGGCAGGTGAGCGAGTGGCGGACGGGCGCATCGTCAGCGTTTTTCGCGGGTGTCGTCGTGCACTTCGAGCTTGCCTTCGACCGTGCCGCTGACGCGGCGCCGCTCGTCGGTGCCGTCGCGAGCGAAGCCGACGTCGAATGGAACCTGTTCACCCGACGCCTGCAGGATCACCTGCGGCTGAATCGGGTCGCGCTCGGTCGCCGGCGCGCGTGGCTTCAATTGCACGTTGCGGTCCTCGAGCCGCAGCGAAAGCCGCAGACCTTCGGGCATCGAGCGCGCGCGCAGCAGGGGATCGTCCTCGACCGCGTTCCAGCGTTCGACGCGGCCGTCGTACGCTAGAAATTCGTAACCCGTGGCGTCGAGCCGCATGCCGATGTCGCGGCTCTGCAGGATGGCGTCCTCGCGCGTTTGCAGCAGGATAGCCTGCAGGCGTTCGGCCTCCTGCTGCATCTCGTGATCGCCGCCGAGTACGTTGACGGAGATCACTGCCATCGAGGTAAGGATGCCGATGATGACGACGACGACGAGCACCTCGAGCAGCGTGAACCCCGAGGCGCGGCGCGCGGCCACGAGCCGCGGCACGGCGCTATTCGATGTTCCAGTTGCCGATGTCGGCATCGGGTCCTTCGCCGCCCGGCTGGCCGTCGGCCCCGAGCGTGTAGAGGTCGTAGTCGCCACGGGTGCCTGGCGCGATGTAGGCGTAGTCGTTGCCCCACGGATCCTTCTTCAGCCCGTCGATATAGCCGCCGTCCTTCCAGTTCTTGATGTTCGGGTCGGCGGGACGCGTGACGAGCGACTGCAGGCCCTGCTCGGTGGTCGGGTAGCGGAAGTTGTCCATGCGGTACAGGTTGAGCGCCGTCTCGTAGGCACGGATGTCCTGCTTGGCCTTGATGATGCGCGCATCGTCGATGCGACGGATCACGTTCGGCGCGACCAGCGCGGCAAGGATGCCGAGGATCACGACGACGACCATGATTTCGATGAGCGTAAAGCCGCGAATGCGGCGCAATCTGGTAAATGTCATGTGGAGTGCCGTGGTTGACGGTAAATTTCACTGATCATAGCAAACCCATGCGGCTGGAGCCGGTGCGCGCATGAACCTGGGACGTCTCTCGCAACTGCTGCAACTGGCGCAGCTCGGCGCACGCGCATGGCGCGCGCCGCTCGTGCTCGCGCTCGTACTCGTCGCGGTCCAGCTGCTCGGCGCGCCGGTGCGGGAGATCCTGCCGTACGACCGCGCCGCCATCCTGACCGGTGGCGAATACGCGCGGTTGGTCACCGCCCATTTTTTTCATTACGACCTGGCACACCTCGCCTGGAACCTCGTCGGCCTCGCGCTCGTCGCCGCGCTTTTCGCGCGCGAATTCGATCTCCGCGGCTGGCTCGTCATCCTCGTCGCTTCGACCGTTGCGGTCGATCTCGGGTTCCTCGTACTTGAGCCGCAACTCGAGTGGTACGTGGGGTTTTCCGGTGTGCTGCACGGCCTGATGGCGGCGGGGCTCTGTGCCTGGTTGTGGCGCACGCCCGATGCCATCACCGCGCTGGTGGCGGGCCTGTTTGCGCTCAAGCTCGGCTGGGAGCACCTGGTGGGTCCGCTGCCGTTCACGGCCTCGACGCTGGCGATCCCAGTCATCCACCAGGCTCATAGCTATGGCGCGATCGGTGGTGCGGGGGCGGCGCTGTGGCTGCTGTGGCGGCAGCGCCCTGCGGCTCCATCGCTATAATCGCACCCCAGCATCAAGATTGGCCGCCGGACGGTCACCAGGGGAACGCTGTCGATGACACTCGCTTTCGTCTTTCCGGGGCAGGGGTCCCAGTCGGTTGGCATGCTCGCCGAACTCGGCGCGGCGGAGCCCGTCGTGCGTGCCACTTTTGCCGAAGCGAGCGACGTGCTCGGCTACGACCTCTGGGCGCTCTGTCAGGACGGGCCCGAGGCCGATCTCGGTGCCACGGAGCGCACGCAGCCGGCGATGCTGGCAGCCGGGGTCGCGACGTGGCGGGTCTGGATCGGTCGCGGCGGGCCGCGGCCCGTGGCGATGGCGGGGCACAGCCTCGGTGAGTACAGCGCGCTCGTGTGTTCGGACGCGATGGATTTCAAGACGGCCATCGACGTCGTCCGCTTCCGCGGCCAGGTGATGCAGCAGGCCGTGCCGCTGGGGCAGGGTGCGATGGCGGCAATCCTCGGGCTCGAGGACGCGGATCTCGACGCAGCCTGCACGGAAGCGGCGCTGGGTGAAGTGGTCGAACCCGTGAATTTCAATGCCCCCGGCCAGACCGTCATTGCGGGCAATGCGACGGCCGTTGCGCGTGCAATCGATGCCGCCAAGGCCCGCGGCGCCAAGCGTGCGATGCTGTTGCCAGTGAGCGTGCCCTCGCACAGCAGCCTGATGCGGGGCGCTGCCGAGCGGTTGGCCGAGAAGCTCGCGACCGTGGACGTGCGGCTGCCGAACCTGGCCGACGTCTACACCGTGGACGTGCGCAAACACAGTTCGCCCGCAGGCATCCGCCAGTCGCTCAAGGAGCAGTTGTTCAAACCCGTGCGCTGGGCCGACACTATTCGCGCCATGCTCGCAGGCGGCGCGACCACGTTCGTCGAATGCGGGCCGGGCAAGGTACTGACGTCGCTCAACCGTCGCATCGAGCGCAGGCCCGATCTCAAGATGCTCGCGCTCGAAGACCCGGCCTCGATCGCGGCCGCGCTGGCCGCCTGTGGAGACAACCCATGAGCAGCCTCGCAGGCGAATTCGCCCTGATCACCGGCGCCACGCGAGGCATCGGTCGCGCCATCGCGCTGGAACTCGGCAAGCGCGGTGCGCGGATCGCGGGCACCGCTACGACGCAAGCCGGTGCGCAGACCATCGATGCGTACCTCAAGGAGGCGGGCATTACGGGACGGGGCCTGGTGCTGGACGTCGCCGACGCGGGTGCCGTCGAAGCGTGCTTCAAGGGCGTGGAGGCGGCGGAGGGCACCCCGTCCATCCTCGTCAACAACGCCGGCATCACGCGCGACGGCCTGCTCATGCGCATGAGCGCGGACGACTGGCAGGCCGTGCTCGATACCGATCTGAGCGCGGTCTACCGCACCTGCAAAGCCGTCATGCGCGGAATGATGAAGGCGCGCAAAGGCCGGATCGTGAACATCGCGTCCGTCATCGGCGTGATGGGTAACGCCGGCCAGACCAACTATGCGGCGGCCAAGGCGGGCATGATCGGCTTCAGCAAGAGCCTCGCGCGCGAGGTCGGCTCACGCAATATCACGGTGAACGTGGTGGCCCCGGGCTTCATTGTCACCGACATGACGGACGCCCTGGGCGAGGCCCAGAAAACGTCGCTGCTGACGCAGGTTCCGCTCGGCCGCCTGGGGTCGCCCGCCGATATTGCGGCGGCCGTTGCCTTCCTGGCTGGACCCGAAGCGGCCTACATCACCGGCGAGACCCTGCATGTCAACGGCGGTATGTATATGATCTGATTGGCGTTTCGGGCTAATTGGACCCTTGCCACGGCCTTAACATAGAATACGCGCCCCATGCCGGCCCCTTGCAGGCCCGGATCGGCAGATTTTGTTTCCTTCCAAAGGATCCCTACGACAATGAGCAGTATTGAACAGCGGGTGAAGGCGATCGTCGCCGAGCAACTGGGCGTCAAGGAAGAGGAAGTCACCAACGAATCCTCCTTCGTCGACGACCTCGGTGCGGACTCGCTCGACACTGTCGAACTAGTGATGGCGCTCGAAGAGGAATTCGAGACCGAAATTCCCGACGAGGACGCCGAGAAGATCACGACCGTCCAGCAGGCAATCGACTACATCAACGAGCGCCGCACCCAGGCCTGAGCTGCGCCTCGTGCCGGGCCGCCATGGACGGCGGTCCTGCAACATCGTTTCAGTGAATCCTCGGGGGGACCCAGCTTGTCCAGGCGCAGAGTCGTCGTCACAGGTTTAGGCATCGTTTCCCCGCTCGGCAGCACCGTCGCGACCGCCTGGGAGGGCATCGTGAATGGTCGCAGCGGCATTGGTCTCATTGACAAGATGGACCTGAGCGCCTTCCCGGTCCGCATCGGCGGGCAGGCGAAGGACTTCGATGCCGAGGCCTACATGGCGCCCAAGGACGTGCGGAAATTCGATCCGTTCGTGCCGTTTGGCGTGGCTTCCGCCACGCAGGCCATCAAGGATTCCGGCTTCGCGGTCACCGAGACCAACTGCGCGCGTATCGGCGTCGCGATGGGCGCCGGCATCGGCGGGCTCTCGACCATCGAAGAAAACACGGCGAAGTGGCTCGAGGCGAAGACGCCGCGCAAGATCTCCCCGTTTTTCATCCCTGGCAGCATCATCAACGCAGCTGCCGGGCAGGTGTCGATCCATCATGGCCTGCGCGGACCGAACATCGCGCTGGTCACGGCCTGCACGACGTCGACGCATTCGATTGGCCTGGGCTGCCGCCTGATCCAGTACGGCGACGCCGACATCATGGTGGCGGGCGGCTCCGAGATGGCGTTCACGCCGCTCGGCGTCGGCAGCTTCTGCCAGGCGCGTGCGCTTTCCCTGCGCAATGACGAGCCTGCACGTGCCAGCCGTCCGTGGGACAAGGACCGCGATGGTTTCGTGATGGCGGAGGGCGGCGGTGCCATCGTCCTCGAAGAATACGAACACGCGAAGGCGCGCGGTGCACGAATCTATGCGGAGCTCGTCGGCTTCGGCATGAGCGGCGACGCGCACCACATCACCGCGCCGCCGGAAGACGGCGAGGGCGCACGGCTGGCGATGACCGCGGCCATCCGCGATGCCGAGATCAATCCCGAAGCGGTCGACTACATCAACGCACACGCCACCTCGACCGAACTCGGCGACCGCGCCGAGACGATCGCGATCAAGCGCGCGCTCGGCGACCACTCGCGCAAGGTCGCGGTGAGCTCGACCAAGTCGATGACCGGCCACTTGCTCGGAGCCGCAGGCGTCGTCGAAGCGATCTTCTCGATCCTTGCGATCCGCGACGGCGTGCTGCCACCGACGATCAACCTCGAGCACCCGGACCCGGACTGCGACCTCGACTACGTGCCGGGGACTGCGCGCCAGGCGCCAGTCCGCATCGCGCTGTCGAACTCGTTCGGCTTCGGTGGCACGAACGGCAGCCTGATCTTCCGCGCGCTCGGCTGAGCGCGCGAGCCGCCGCCAGCCATGCGCGAAGCCGACCTGCTCGCGCTGCACGAGCGCTTTCCCGCCCGTTATCCCGTCCTGCTCGAGAGCGTGAGCGGCGAAGAGTCGCTCGGGCGTCACGACGTCCTGTTCGCGTTGCCCGGCGAACGGCTGGTGCAAGCGTCCGACGGCCAGCTCACGGGCGACGTCCCCGAAGCGACGTCGGGTGGCCGGTTTCTCGACGCGCTCGATCGCTGGGTAGCCCGTGAACGCGGCTCAGGCGACAGTGTCCCGGGTGGGACCGTGTTCGCCGCCGGTTGGTTCCTCTACCTCGGCTACGAGCTTGCGGGCGAGATCGAACCGACGCTGGATCTGCCCGCCTCGCACCTGCCGCGAGCGGTGGCGTGGCGCATGCATGGCGCGTTGCTGCGCGACCGGCGGACCCGCGAGGTTCGCATCGTCGCGCGCGACGCCGGGGTCCTCGAGCGACTGCGGGAGCAGGTCCGTGCCGATGTCGCCGCCGTCGCCAGCGCGGCAGAACGGATTCCGCCCGCCGTGTTGGCCACGGCGGTCGCCGAGGAGGAACCGCAGGTGTTCCTCGATGGCGTGCACGAAGTGCTCGACGCCATCGCGCGTGGCGACGTCTACCAGGCCAATCTCTCGCGCTCCTGGCGCGCCAGCCTGGCGCCGGGCGCAACGGTGTCGGACCTTTACCAGGCCCTGCGGCGCGCGAACCCGGCACCTTTCGCCGCGCTCGCACAGTTCAGCGATTTCGCGCTGCTGAGTTCATCGCCCGAGCGCCTGCTGCAACTGCAGGACGGCATCGCCAGCACCCGCCCCATCGCCGGCACTCGTCCGCGCGGGCGGGACGATGTCGCCGATGCAGCGCTCAAGAGCGAACTCAAGCTCAACGAAAAGGAACGCGCCGAGCACATCATGTTGGTGGACCTCGAACGCAACGACCTCGGTCGCATCTGCCGGGGCGGCACCGTCGAGGTCGACGAGTTCATGACCATCGAAACGTACGCTACCGTGCACCACATCGTGTCGAACGTGCGCGGCGTGCTGCGCGATGACGTGACCCCGGGCCAGGCGATCGCCGCCGTGTTCCCGGGTGGAACGATCACCGGTTGCCCCAAGGTGCGGTGCATGGGCCTGCTTGCAGGGCTCGAGCGCGAGCCGCGTGACGCGTATACCGGATCGCTGGGGTACCTCGACCTGAACGGCGCAATGGACCTCAACATCCTGATCCGCACGCTGACCGTGCGTGACCGTGAGATTGGATTTCGGACCGGGGCCGGCATCGTGGCAGACTCCGTACCCGAGGCCGAATTGGCTGAAACCCGCGCGAAGGCGCATGGAATCCTGCGGGCGCTGGGAGAACGACGATGATGGGTCGGAAGTTCGTGAATGGCGTCGAAGGCGGCAGCGTGTCGGTGGACGACCGCGGGCTGCAGTACGGCGATGGCCTGTTCGAGACCATGGGTGCAACGAACGGGCGGGTGCGGCGCTTTCAGAGTCACATGGCGCGTCTTGCCGAAGGCTGTCACCGACTCGGCATGCCGCCGCCGCCGGTCGACCTCATCGAAACGGATTGCCTGCGTGCGCTCGAAGGCTTCGGCGCCGCCGTGGTCAAGCTGACGCTGACGCGGGGCCCTGGTCCGCGCGGCTATCCGCCCCCGACAGAGCCGAGCCTCACGCGCATCGTCGTCTCGACAGCCCAGCAGGTGTCCGAGTCCGAGGCGGCGCGGCCGCTCACCCTGCGCGTGTGCGAGACCCGGCTGGGCCGTAATCCCCGGCTCGCGGGCATGAAACACCTCAATCGCCTCGAGCAGGTGCTCGCCGGCGCCGAGCTGCGCGAACCTGCGGTCGACGAGGGCCTGATGCGTTCGACCGACGACCGCATCGTTTGTGCGACGGCGGCCAACGTTTTCCTGGTGCGCAGCGGTGAACTGCTAACGCCGCAGATCAGCGACTGCGGCGTGTCGGGCGTAATGCGCGAGGTGATGTTGCGCCTGGCGAAGACGCTCGGCATCCACGTCGAGGTTGGTGACTACACGCTCGACGACGTAGTCCAGGCCGACGAATGCTTCCTGACCAATGCCGTGCGTGGCATCCGGCCGGTCGGCTGCATCGTGGGCGTGAATGACTTCCGGCCGCGGGAGATGACGGCACGGCTGCGCGCTGCGGTCGAGACTGCCGAAGAATGAAGTCGGTGCGGCGCACGCTGCTCGCGCTACTGGCGATCGCCGTGCTCGTCGCCGCCGCCGGCGCGCTGTACGTTCGTCACTGGCTGGCGCAGCCGCTGGCGATCGGATCCGAACCCGCCATCGTCGATGTCCAGCCCGGGCAAACGCTCACGGCCGTGTCGCGTCAACTCGCTGCCCGCGGTTTGCTGACCCACCCGCGGCTGCTCGCGCTCTACGGCCGGTTCATCGGCGCCGATTCGCGGCTGCACGCGGGAGAGTTTTCGATCAAGCCGGGCACGTCGCCCCGGGGCCTGCTGCAGGCCCTGGTGAGCGGGGCCGTCGTCCAGCACTCGGTCACGGTCGTCGAGGGCTGGACGTTCCGCGAGTTGCGCAAGGCGCTTGCGGCCGCACCGACGCTGGAGCACATGACCCGCGGCATGCGGGACGACGCAGTCATGCGCGCGCTCGGCGAGGAAGGCAAGCCTCCCGAAGGCCTGTTCTTTCCCGACACGTACCTGTTCGCCAAAGGTACCCGCGACATCGACCTGCTGCGCCAGTCGCGCGCTCGCATGCGCAAGGAACTGGCGGCGGCCTGGGCGACACGGCACGAAAACCTGCCGCTCAAGGACGAGTACGAGGCGCTGGTCCTGGCCTCGATCATCGAGCGCGAAACAGGGCATCCGGACGAGCGTGCGCGCATCGCGGGCGTATTCATCGAGCGACTGCGCCTGGGCATGCGTCTGCAGACGGACCCGACCGTCATCTACGGGCTCGGCGAAAAGTTCGACGGCAACCTGCGGCGCGCTGATCTCGAACGCGACGGGCCGTACAATACGTACACACGGGCAGGTCTGCCGCCGACGCCGATTGCGCTTCCCGGGGCCGCTTCGTTGCGGGCGGCGGTACAACCCGACGAGCGCGGCGAACTCTTCTTCGTCGCGACGGGCGAGGGCGACGGCGGGCACGCGTTCTCGAAGACGCTGGCGGAGCACGAGGCCGCCGTGCGGCGGTACCTCGTGCGTTACCGGCAACAGCACAGCAAAGGTCGTTGAGCAGCGTGCAAGGCAGGTTCATCACGTTCGAAGGCGGCGAGGGCGTCGGCAAGTCGACGCAGATCAGGCGCGCGGCTGCCTGGCTGGAAGCAGCGGGCGTCGAAGTCGTGCTGACGCGTGAGCCGGGTGGCACACCGAGGGCCGAACAGTTGCGCCGCATCCTGCTCGAGCGCACCGACGAGCCCATGCCGCAGTCATGCGAACTGCTGCTGATGTTCGCGGCGCGCGCGAGCCACCTCGCCAACCTGATCGAACCGGCCGTCGCGCGCGGTGCATGGGTGTTGTGCGACCGGTTTACCGATGCCACCTACGCCTACCAGGGGGGCGGCCGCGGCGTGCCCACCGCTGCCATCGATGCGCTCGTCCGCATCGTGCATCCGCAGCGCCAGCCCGATCTCACCGTGTTGCTCGACGCACCGATCGCCATCGGCATGGCTCGTGCGCGCGTGCGCAACGGCACCGATGGGCCTGACCGGTTCGAGTCTGAACGCGCCGAATTCTTCGAGCGTGTCCGGCAGGGTTACCTGCAGCGCGCGGCGCAGGAATCGGCACGGTTCCGCGTCGTCGATGCGAGCGGCGAACTCGAGCACGTCGCAGCGGCCATCCGGGCAGCCCTGCAGCCGATGCTCGTCACCAGGTCGCCGTCGCGATGAGCCCGGACGCGGACGACGACACCACTGGCAGCGCCGGTGACCAGGATTTCGCGCCGCTGCCGATCGACCTGCTGCCGTGGCATGAGTCCGCCTGCGACAAGTTGACCGCGGCGGTTGCTTCCCAGCGCCTGTCGCACGGATTGCTGCTGCAGGGACCGGCAGGCGTCGGCAAGGAGCGTTTCGCTTCCGCGCTCGCAGCAGCATTGTTCTGCTCGGCTCGCGGCGCGCGCCTCGAGGCCTGCGGCGAATGCGCCGAGTGTCAGCTCAGCAGGGCGGGGACCCACCCTGACATGCACTGGTTGCGCATTCCCACAGACAAGAAATCGATCGGCGTCGACCAGGTGCGCGAGGTCTGCGAGCAGCTCTCGATGACGAGCATGCGGCGTGGCTACCGGGTGGCGGTGATTGCGCCGGCCGAGAAGATGACGCCGTCGGCGCAGAACGCGTTGCTCAAGACGCTCGAGGAGCCTGCGCCACGCACCGTGCTGGTGCTGGTCACTGCGCGGCCGTCTGCGCTGTTACCCACACTGCGCAGTCGGTGTCAGCGCATCGAGGTGGCGCGTCCCGGGCATGCGTTAGCCCTGCGCTGGCTCACCACGGCTCTCGGCAGCGCGCCGCCACCCCGCTTGCTGGCCGTGGCCGGAGGGTCACCGCTCAAGGCGCTCGCGCTTGCGCCAAATTTCGCGGATCTCGAAGCACAGATGGCGGGGCTGCTCGAAGCGTTGCTGGACGGCCGGATCGAGGTCACGCGTGCTGCCGCCGACATGCAGGGCGCGGGGCTGCCGACGCGGCTCGACTGGCTCGAAGCATGGCTCGCAGCCGCTGTCCAGGCCGCGACCGGGCTCGCCAATGAGAATCCCCTCACGTTTCGGACCGGTTCGCTCTTGCAAAGGGCAGCGGCCGAGTTGAACATAACCAAGGCGTTCCAGGTATTGGACCGCTTGCGCGAGGCCCGCCGCCTGCTTGAAGGCTCGGCATCCGCGCCCCTCGTGGTCGAAACCTTGCTGCTCGAATTGCGAGCCGCGGCGTCGGCCCGCTGATGGAGCACTGAGAAGATCCTGATGAGCCCCGTCCCCGCGCGACAACCGAATAAGCCTGGCTTGCTGACGCTCACCATCAAGGACAAGAGCGCGCTGTACCTCGCTTACATGCCCTTCGTGAAGAACGGCGGGCTCTTCATTCCAACGAGCAGCAACTATCGCCTGGGCGACGAGGTGTTCATGCTGCTCAACCTTATGGGCGAAGACGAAAAGCTGCCGGTGGCCGGGCGCGTCATCTGGATGACGCCCAAAGGCGCGCAGGGCAAGCGCACGGCCGGCATCGGCGTGCAGTTCAGCGAGCAGGATCGTGGCAACACGCAGCGCAAGATCGAGTCGTACCTGGCGGGCGCGCTCGGCGGCGACAAACCCACACACACGATGTAGCGTCGGACGGGCCTGAGCCCACCGGGCTATAATCACAGAACCCGGCTGGAGGTCGCGAATGAATTCCCTGGTTCGTCTTCTGTTTGTTGGTGTCACCCTCTGCAGCTACCAGCCTGTGTCGGCCGCAGAAACTGAGCAGGCTGCGGTCAAGCCTGCCGCTGCCCCTGCCGCTGTGGCAGTGCCTGCCGCAGCTTCCGCGACTCCTGCTGCTCGCGTCGCGCCGTCAGCTCAGACCGCCAAGCCGGCTGACACCGTCGCGACAAAGGCCAGCGACGGTCGGGAAACGGCGGCTGCGCGTGTTCCGCCCGGCTATAAGGCCAGGGAGATCGACGGTGAGACCGTCTATTGCCGCAAGAGCACTCCGCTCGGCTCGCGCTTTCCGACGCAGGTCTGCATGACGGTGGCACAGTACGAAGAATCCGTGCGTCAGGCCGACGGGCTGCGGCAGGAGCTCACCGGCAAGCAGAAGAGTTACTCGATTTCACAGTAGGATCGAGGTCGGCGCAGTACGTGTAGCGGCTGGCCGTAAATTTTCGTTCCGATCAGCGGATCAGCGTATCGGCGAGACCAGTCTCTGCTATGCCGCCGCGCAGCACGTAGACTTCGAAACCCCGCTCACTCAGGATGTATGCCGCGGCAGAGCTGCGACGGCCGTTGTCACAGACCACGACGTAGCGGATCGCCGGGTCAAGCGTCTTGATCTTCAGGCGGATGAAGTAGAGCGGCACGTTGAGCGACGGCTCAAAGTGCCAGTGCTCGTACTCGCTCGGCAGGCGCACGTCGAGCCACATGCCGCCCTTCGCGACGATCTGCAGGCCCTGCTCGTGGTCGACCCACTGCAGCATCGGCTCGTTGAGCAGGGTGTTGAAGTCGTCCTTGGCGAGGCGCATCAGCACGCCATCGGTCAGCATCGTGATCGTGGCATTGCGCCTGGCGCCGGAGATGAGGGCTTCCTCACCGAAGGTCTCGCCGATACCCAGTTCCGCGAGCCGGATGCCTTCGCGGTTGAGTGGCGTCTCGCGGCTGACCGAGCAGCGGCCCGAGACGATCACGTAAAAAAAGTCGCCTTCCTCGCCCTGGCGGATGACCACGTCGCCCGCCGAGTAATCCATCCGTTGCAGGCGCATGAATACGGCCTGCAGGTTGGCCGGCGGAATGCGGTGGAAGGCCCGACTCTGCAGGAGCATGGTCATCCAGTCGTCCGACGATCCGTTGCCGGCGCCGAGTTCGCCGACTTCGTAGATGCCCGTCTGGTCCCAGGTGATCAGGACGTCGAGCAGGTCGCTGTCGATGGACAGGTAATCGATCTTTTCGGAGGCCACCCGCGCCGTGCAGTTGCGGGGCAGGATCGGCGCGAGTGGGTGGTGTGCATCGGTCGTGCCCCCTCGAATCGTGCCGATGATGCGGCTGTCCGACAGCAGTTCGACCACCCCGCTCACGAGGTAGTACGTCCGCTTCTCAGTGTCGCCTTCCTTGAACAGGACGCGGCCCTGCGCCAGCTCGCGGATGACGGTCTTGCGCGCGAGCGCCCGCAGGTTCTCGTTCTTGAGCCCGTCGAGCGGTGAAAACGCACGGAGGACGCTCAGTTCGACGGTGGTCGGATCGCTGCTCATGAAGACCCGCTGCAAAAGGTGCAGGATGGTATCACGGCGCGCCGGGACCGCCGAAGCCCGACCAGCCCGGATCCGGCCGGAATCGTTCGCCGTGTTTCACGGCCAGCGCCTCGAGACGTGCCACGACGTCCCCCACGCCCCGCTCACGCGCGTAACGCAACGGCCCGCCACGGAACGGGGCGAAGCCCGACCCGAAAATCACGCCGGCATCGATGAGGTCTTCGTCTGCCACCACGCCTTCCCGCAGCACTGCCATGGCTTCGTTGACCATGGCCAGCATGAGGCGATCTTCGAGGTCGTCGGGGGCGCGCACAGAGGGGTCGACCGGCGGCTTCACCGCCTTGCCGTCGCGCCATTCATAGAGGCCCTGGCCCGTCTTCCTGCCGAGCTTGCCGGCTGCAACCAGCGGCGCCACGGCGTCAGGCGCAGGTCCACCGAAGGCCGCCGACAGGATGCGGCCAACGTGCAGGCACACGTCGAGGCCAACGATGTCCGCGAGCTCGATGGGGCCCATCGGCATGCCGAATTTCACGGCCACCTCGTCGATCGTGGCAAGTGGCACGCCTGCGCCGGCCGCGAGCATCGCCTCTGTCATGTACGGCATCAGCACCCGGTTCACCAGGAAGCCGGGTGCGCTGCGACAAGGCAACGGCAGCTTGTCGATGGCTCGCGTGAAGGCGAGTGCAGCGGCGCGGGCCTGCGGCTCAGTCGCGGCCGACTCGATGACCTCGACCAGGGGCATCTGCGCGACCGGGTTGAAGAAGTGCAGGCCGACGAGCCGGCCCGGCACAGCGAGTCGTTCCGAGAGTGGCTCGAGCATCAGGCTCGACGTGTTGGTGGCGAGGAGTGCGCCGGACTTCAACCGGGGCTCGATGCGTGCGTACAGCTCGCGCTTCGCCTCGGCATCCTCGTAGATGGCCTCGATCACCACATCGGCGCGATCGACGCCGAGGCCGGCCACGTCCGCCTGCAGCCGCGCAAGCTGCTCGGCGGCTCTGCCGGGAACGCGACTGCGCTGCTCGAAGAAAGCTCGCGCACGATCGAGCGCGGGCTGCACGAACTCAGCGCCGCGGTCCTGCAGCGTCACGGTGAAGCCGCGCAGCGCACACCACGCGGCGATGTCGCCGCCCATGACGCCTGCGCCGACGACGTGCACATGGCCGCCCGTTGGCAGTTCCTTGCCGCCCAATGCCTTAAGCCTTTCCTGCAGGAAGAACACGCGCACCAAGTTGCGTGACGTGGACGTACAGACGAGCCGTGCGACCGATTGGGCTTCGGCTTCGTAACCCGTGCGCGGACTCGCGCCGTGGCGGCGCCAGAGATCCACGATCGCATACGGCGCGGGGTAGTGTTCCTTGCGCGCCCGCCGGCGAACTTGGCTCTCGATCTTGCCGGCGACGAAACCGCGCACGAGCGGCAGGTTCAGCACGCGCTGACTCAACGGCGCCTTGCGCCGCGGGCGTGGGTGCAGCGCCAGCACTTTCGCAGCGTCACGCAACTGTCCTGCCGGAACGATCTCGTCGACCAGTCCCGCCTGCAGCGCCTTGTCCGGGCGCAGGTTCTTGCCCGTGAGCATCAAGTCCATCGCCGTCGCAACACCCACCAGCTGCACGGCGCGCACGGTGCCGCCGAAACCAGGATGAATGCCGAGCATGACTTCCGGCAGGCCCAGCGTGACCTTGGGATCGTCGGCACAGACGCGGTGACGGCAGGCCATGGCGAGTTCGAGCCCGCCGCCGAGGCAGTAGCCGTTGATCGCAGCCACGGTCGGGAAGGGCAGGTCTTCGAGCCGCTGCAGCACGCCGTGCGCCGCGCGGATCGCTGGCACCGCTGCAGACGGCTCGCGCACCTGGCCGAACTCGGACACGTCGGCACCCGCGATGAAGCCGCTCTTGCCGGAACGGATGACCAGGCCGGCCGGTCGCTGCTGCTCGGTCTCGCGCAGGCGCTCGTCGAGTTCTTCCATCGCGGCGCGCGAGAGCGAGTTGGCACTGGCGCCGGGTTTGTCGAAGGTGAGCCAGGCGACGCGATCCGCATCGATCTCGAGCGTCCACTGGCGTGCTGTCGATGCAGTCGCGGAGTTGTTCATCAATCCTCCATGAACCACGCGGACCGAGGTCAGCCCGTGATGTGGAAATCGCAGACCAGCGGTCGGTGGTCGGAAAACGTGACTTCGGGGATCACGAACGAGTCGATCTCGATGCCCTTCGAATACAGGATGAAGTCGAGTTCCATGCGTGGCTTGCGCGCGGGATACGACGGCAGTCCCGCGACGTTGGCGCTGTGCAGTCCGCTCGCTTCCATGAACAGCGACATCTCATGCTCGCCCCAGAACGTATTGAAGTCGCCTGCGACGATCACCGGCTTGGCCGAGCGCTTCACGAGTTCGAACACCTGGCGCAGCTGTGCGTGCCGGTGCCGGAACTTGACCGAGAGATGGACCAGGAAGACGCAGACATCGTCGAGTTCGAGTTCGATGATCAGGCGCTTGATGCCGGTGTCGAAGTAGTGGAAACGCTCCCCCTCGACGCGTGGCGCCGCCAGGAAGGCGTTGGACTGCTTGTTCAGGATCGGCACGAACGTGTTGAACGAGTTCGTGCCGTACTTGCACTGGTAGATCGAGTAATGCCCGAGTGAGTCGGCGATGACTTCGGCCTGGTTGACCTTGCCGGTGCGGATCGAACCGGTGTCGACCTCGATCAGCCCGACGATGTCCGGGTCCTGCCCTTTGATGAAGCGGGTGATGCCGGCCAGCACGCGTTTATCGCTGCGGAGGTAGCCGGCGCCCGGGATCGGAAGGTGGAAAGCGGCGCCGGTGCCCGTGGCGTAACGGATGTTGTAGAGCAGAAAGCGCATCAGACCTCAATTCTACGGGGTCTGGATGCTGATCCGGAACCGAATGCGCTAGGCTAGACTATTGAGGTTCGCCCGGTAGCAAGGATGTCGACGGAGGCTCCGTGAGCAGCATCACCCAGAAGAACCCGGTCCGGCTGTTTGTCTGCCACGTATGGGTGGAGGACGAGGATTACCACCGGATCTTCGAATACGTCGAAAGCAGCCCCAACTTTTACTATCGCAACACCAGTGCGCCGGACGCACGTCCGTCAGGCGACAAGGAGGCGTTGCGCGATTCGTTGCGCAAGCAGATCGTCGAGGCTGAGGTGGTAATCGTGCCGGCTGCGCTTTACCGCAGGAACATGGACTGGGTCGAGTTCCAGATGCACTGCGCCAAGGCCTTCGACAAGCCGCTCATCGTGCTGGAGCCGTTCGGCGGCACGGACACGATTGCCCCTGCGGTGCAGGAACTGGCGGACGACGTAGTGCCCTGGGATCAGCGCCAGCTGATCGATGCGATCAAGCGGCAGGCGCGTCACGAAGAAACGACTCGTTTCGACGTGATCGAATTCAAGCTCGACTGAGGAAGGCCGGGACTTCGAACAGATCGTCGGTGAGTGTGTCGTCGTCGTTCGCGACGATACGCAGGCGTGGCGCGGTTTCGCTTTCATTCAGCGCCGACAGCACCGCGAACATTTCCAGAATTGCAGCTGCGTGTTCCGCTGCGTCCTTTTCGGACATCTTGCGCGCGGAGGCTTCGGGAGCAGTCATGCCACCCGCGGCAGGCGCTTCATGCATCGAAGTCCTGAGCGTAGCGAAGCGGTCGCGGACAGCTTCGGGCAGGTCCTCCTCTCGCAGCGAAGCAAGGTGGCGCCGGTAGGCATCGACCAGTCGCTGCTTCACTGCGCCCGTGCCAACGAGCACCTGCAGCGCCGCGTGAAAGTCGTCCGAATGTGCCGTCATCGCAGGCCCCTGGCAGGTAAAACTGTTATTTTTCAGACTCTTGGAGCTGACTCTTAATCTTTGGTCTACAAATCGGTGTGATATGTAAAAACCGTGGAGAATCAGCCGTCTACAGCCTGAATATACGCCAACGTATTAGATCCGCAACAGTGAAAAGCCTAGCAGCCTGCATGCAGCGAAAGTGCCGTGCAGTTCACGGTATTGAGCGCACCTCGCCGCGGCCACGCGGGTCGGACGCGGCATCCCAGCCTGCCTGGGTGCGAACGATGAGCTGCACGTCCCCCAGCGGCCATTCGTGCGGTTCCACCTTATAACCGCGCTGACGCAGGGCCTCCAGGGTGACTGGTGGGAACGCGCCGTCATAGGTCAATAGATTGACCGGCATGCCCTGGTGATGGAACCGCGGTTCAGACACGGCCTGCTGCGCAGTCATGCGGAAGTCGACGACGTCGACCAGAACCTGGAATACGCCGGTGATGATCGTCGAGCCACCCATCGAGCCCACGACCAGCGTGACCCGGCCGTCGCGGTCGAGCAGCATCGTCGGCGACATCGAAGACAACATGCGTTTGCCGGGCTGGATCGCGTTCGCGTCGCCGCCGAGCAGTCCGTACGCGTTCGGCACGCCTGCCTTGGCACTGAAGTCGTCCATCTCGTTGTTGAGCAGAAAGCCTGCGCCGGCAACGACCACGCCGCTGCCGAAATCCGAGTTCAATGTGTAGGTGTTGGCGACGGCGTTGCCCCAGCGATCGACGATCGAAAAGTGCGTGGTGTGGCGAGGTTCGGCCAGCCCTGGTCCGACGCTCTGCGCGGGCGAAATCGCGCTGGGGTTCACGCCTGCCGCGCGCTCGCGGAGGTACGTCGGCTCCACCAGCTGGGCGATCGGCACGTCGACGAAATCGGCGTCGCCCGCGTATTCCGCGCGGTCGGCATAAACGCGCTTGGCGATTTCGGCTACGAGGTGCACGTATTGCGGTGAGTTGTGCGCCACGCCCGCGAAGTCGTCGGCTCGCGCATCTTTCATCCCCAGAAACTGCAGCAAGGCGAAGCCGCCCGAACTGGGCGGCGGCGACGAGAGCAGGGTCAGGTCGCGCCAGGTGCTGCGCAGCGGTGCGCGCCAGACGGCATGGTACGTACGCAGGTCCTGTGGCGTTATCAACCCGCCCCCGCGCTGCATTTCGCGCACGATCAGGTCGGCCGTCTCGCCTTCGTAAAAGCCGGCAGGGCCTGAGCTCTGAATGCGCTCCAGGGTTGCGGCGAGTTCTGGCTGCCGGAACGTTGCGCCGCTGCGCAGTCCGCCGAAATACCGTGCAAAGTTGGTGCGCTCGAAGCGCGGCTGTTCGGCCATGGCCCGCTCAGCCAGCAGGGGTGGTACCTGGAACCCGCGTTGCGCCAGTTGCACGGCGGGCTCGATCACGTCGCGCCATGGCAGCTTGCCGTAACGCTGATGCGCTTCCCAGAGCCCCGCCACGGTGCCGGGCACACCGACGGCGCGGTGTCCCGTCAGGCTCATGCCTTCGATCACCTCACCGCTGGCGTCGAGGTACATGTCGCGCGTCGCGGCCGCGGGCGCCGTCTCGCGGTAGTCGAGGAACTGCGCGGCGCCATCGACATAGGTCAGCATGAAGCCGCCTCCGCCAAGGTTGCCGGCTTCCGGGTAGGTCACGGCCAGTACCAGGGCTCCTGCCACGGCTGCGTCCACGGCATTGCCCCCGGCTGCAAGGATGCGCGCAGCGACGTCGGCGCTGAACGAGTCAGGCATCGCAACGGTGCCGCCCGCACCGACCGACTCGACCCTCGGCGCCGTTGCTGGTGGCTGCGTGGGGTTGACCGCGCAAGCGGACAGCAGGGCGACGAAGCCGAGCAAGAGGCGGCGACGAATCGGGTGCATACGGAATCCATCAGGACGGGCAGAAGTGAAATCCTAACGCAGCTGCGGCGGCCAGTGCCGACGCTGCAGGTGTCGGCCGCCCGCATGTCTATAATCGGGAAAAATGGACACGATCCAACGCTCGATCCCGGAGTACCCGGGTCGAGCCCCGCTCACTCCCCGCAGGACCAAGAAATGACGAACGCTGCCGCTGGATCGACCCCTTGCCGTGGTTACGCCGCGGCCGACGCCAGGAGTCCGCTCGCCCCGTACGCGTTCACGCGCCGGGCGCTGCGGGCCAACGACGTGCGCATCGACATACGCTACTGCGGCGTCTGCCACTCGGACTTGCACCAGGCACGCAACGACTGGCGCAACACGGTGTATCCCTGCATCCCCGGTCACGAAATCGTCGGGCAGGTCGCTGCCGTCGGGCCGTCGGTGAAGCGCTACAAGGCGGGCGACTGGGTAGCGGTTGGCTGCCTGGTCGACAGCTGCAAGGAATGCAGCGAATGCAATGCGGGCCGTGAAGTGTTCTGCCAGAAGGGCCCCACGCTCACGTACAACGGCAAGGATCGCCAGACGGCCGAAATCACGTTCGGCGGCTATTCGTCGCACATCGTCGTGCGCGAAGAATTCGTGCTGCGCATGCCCGACGGCCTCGACCCCGCGCGTGCGGCGCCGCTGCTCTGCGCGGGCATCACCACCTATTCACCGCTCAGGCACTGGCAGGTGGGTCCGGGCTCGAAGGTCGCAGTGGCGGGTCTCGGTGGGCTGGGTCACATGGGCGTGAAACTTGCCAATGCCATGGGTGCCGAAGTGACGGTGCTCACGCGTTCGGCAGCCAAGGCGAACGAGGCGAAGGCGCTTGGCGCGCACCACGTGCTGCTTGCGTCAGACCCCGACGCGATGAAGCGTGCGATCGGCACGTTCGATTTCGTCCTCGACACGATTCCCGTCGTGCACGAACTCGATCCGTACCTGCGGCTGGTCCGCACCCACGGCGCACTGGTGCTGGTCGGCGTCATCGACACGATCCCGTCTTTCAGCAGCCGCCTCGTCATCGGCGGCCGCAAGACGCTCTCCGGTTCGGCCATCGGCGGCATCGCCGAGACGCAGGAACTGCTCGATTTCTGCGCGCAGAAGGGCATCGTCGCCGAGTGCGAGATGACCACGATGCCGCAGATCAACGCAGCTTTCGAGCGCATGGAGCAGGGTGACGTCCGTTACCGTTTCGTCGTCGATATGCAGACGCTGTAACCTTGATCGTCTCCACGACACTGACCGCCAGCAATGCCGACATCATCGGTGACGCACTGGCTTCCGTGCTGCAGCAGGTCGACCGTTGCATCGTGATCGACACGGGGGCGAAGGACGACACCGTCGAAGTCGCGCGCCGGGTGGCGGGCGACAAGCTGCTGCTGCGCGAGTTTCCATGGAAGAACGATTTCGCGGCGGCGAGAAATTTTGCGCTCGATGCCGCGGCAGCAGCGGGCGCGACCTGGGCCGTCACGCTCGACACGGACGAGCGACTGGTGTTCGACCGGGGCTTCGACCTCGCGCGCACCCTGGCGCGCACGCAGGCACAGGTCTGCATGGTCCTCGACGACGTCGGCAGCTACTCGAAAGAGCGCATCGTGCGCGTGCCGGCGAAAGTGCGGTGGGAGGGTCCGACCCATGAATGCCTCCAGGGACGCACGACCGCCGAGACGCTGAGCCTGCGCGGTGTCCGTTTCCATGAACTGCCTAAGGACCCCGCAGGTACCCGTCGCAAATTCGAACGCGACGCGGCGATCCTCAAGCGCTACACGAAGCAGCATGCGAAGCAGGCACGCTGGTTCTACTACCTCGGCGCGTCGCATAAGAACCTCGGCGAGTTCGCAGCGGCAATCGAGGCGTTCCGCACCTGTGCCGAACTACGCGGCTGGGAAGAAGAAGGGGCGTGGGCGTGCTACGGCGCCGCCGAATGCTGCTGCAGCCTGTTCCGCTGGCTCGACGCCGTGCAGTTCTGTGCCGCGGGCCTTGCCATTCGGCCCGCCACGGCAGAACTGGCATGGCTTGCGGGATTCGCTGCCTTCAAGGCCAAGCGCTACGACGATGCGGTGGCCTGGTCGAACATGGCGATCGCCAACGGATTGTTCAGGGGCCGTGGCGAGCAGTTCGAGCGCATCAGCTTCCGGCACCCACCCGGGCTGTACGAAGGCCCGTTCGACGTTCTCCGTTGGGCGTATAAGGCCTTAGGCAACGAGAAGGCCGAGGCCGAAGCGCTGCGCGATTACGAACGCGCGAAGCGTGCACGCGAGGCCGCGCCGGTCGCTTGAGCGCGGGGCAAGGGGGGGATTTGTCGACTCAAGCGATGCCCGACGTGGTGATCCGCCGCTGCCTGGTCAGCGACGCCGCAGATCTTGCGGCATTCGCTGCTCGTACCTTTGCCGAAGCCTTTGCCAACTGCACGAGTGCGGACGACATGCAGGCCCACCTCGCCGCGACCTATCGGCCAGACCTGCAAGCGCGTGAACTCGCGGATCCCACGGTCATCACGTTGCTGGCGCTGCAAGACTCACGGATTGTTGCCTATGCGCAGGTCCGTCGGAACCCAATGGCGCCAGCCTGCGTCACGCAGCCCGATGCGGTCGAACTGCAGCGCTTCTACGCGGACCGCTCGTTGCACGGGACGGAACTCACGATGCGACTGATGCAACGCGCACTCGCTGCGGCGCGTGAACTTGGCGGCCGGTACGCGTGGCTTGGTGTCTGGGAGCGCAATTCCCGCGCCATGGCCTTCTATCGCAAGGCGGGATTCGACGAGATCGGTTCCACTCACTACGTGGTTGGGTCGGATCGGCAGATCGATCGCGTGTTTATCGCAGCGCTGTCGCCGTTGCATCCGGTGACCGCGACGCACCCGCGTCAACCCCTGCGGACGGGGCAAGCATGAAAAAGTACAAGGTCGTGCAGTGGGCAACCGGCGGCATGGGAAAAAACTGCCTGCGCGCATTGATCGATCATCCGGCGATGGAACTCGTCGGCGTCTACGTCTACGGCGCCGACAAGGCAGGCAAGGACGCCGGAACTATCGCGCGACGCGCGCCCACCGGTGTCCTCGCCACGCGCAACTTCGATGAAATCCTTGCGCTGGACGCTGACGTCGTCATTCATGCGGCACGGCTCGCACCGCCTTACGGCTCGCACGATGCGGACATCCTGCCTCTGCTGGCGGCCGGCAAGAACGTCATCAGCATCAACGGCTACAGTCGACCACAGCACTGGGGCGGCGAGCGAGTGGCAGCGCTGGAAGCCGCGTGCCGGAAAGGCGGAACGTCGCTGCTCGGCGCGGGACTGAATCCCGGCTACGCGGGTGAACAACTTGCGGTCGTGGCGACGGGAGTGTGCACGGAAGTCGATCACATCGAAGTCATCGAGAGCGTGGATTGCCGCGGCGTCCGCAGCCCGGACTACGTTTTCAAGATTCTCGGGTTCGGCTCGGAGCCGAACGCTGTCGATCCGAACGATCCGGCCTGGGGCCCGTCGTCGTCCCTCAATGGGATGTATGCAGAAGTCCTGTCCACCATGGCAGAGCGCCTGGGGATGCCGCTAGAGCGCGTGGATACCGAGCACCGGGTATTCCCGGCGTCGACGGACCTGCAGATCGGCGCCGGAGCGATACCGAAGGGCCGCGTCAGCCACTTCAACTGGCGTTGGCATGGAATCGTGCAGCGCTCGCCGCGTCTCACCATATCCATTCACTGGTACATGGAGACGGCACATCTCGATGACCCGCACCCGCCGCTGTGGCGAATCCACGTGCAGGGGCAGCCCGGTGTGCGCATCTCGCTCGACATGGAAAAGCGCGCAGGGGACAGGTCACCGACGTCGGCCGAGCAGATTGCGGTGGCGGGTTCGGTGATCAACGCGATTCCCATCGTTTGTGCGGCACCGCCTGGGGTCATGATGAGACCACTGGCCACTCCGTACCAGTTTGGTTTCGCTCACCCACTGTCCGGCTGACAGGTGGCCGGAGCGCGTCCTGCTTCCCGGCGGCAACACTGCAATCAATAAGGACTCCCATCCTTGTGAAAGTAGCCGCCGCCACCGGTGTAGCGACCAGCCTTGAAGGCCATGTCGATGTCGGAGTATTCGCCACCGTCCTCAGCGCTGCGATTGCCGGCCACCAGGAACGTGGCGTCCTGCGTCGACCGGTTCTGCAGGCAGTGTCCGCTTTTCACCCCGGCCGGAAACCCGGCACTGTCACCGGCGATCAGCACGTCCTCACCGTCATCGGTCACCAGCACGAGTTCTCCCGACAGTACGTAGATGAACTCGTCCTCGTGCGTGTGCCAGTGCCGCTGGCTCGACCATGCGCCAGGGGCTAAGCGAACCAGGTTCACGCCAAGGTGTGTCAGTCCGGCGGCGACGCCGAGCCGGTGCCAGCTGCGGCCGCGACAGGGTTCGTCGAACGGAGCGGGGTAGCTGGAGCCTGATCCTGCTGGGGCGGCGTGCAAGTTTATCTTTGGCATGTCTTTCCTCGTGGAACAGTTCGTAGCGATCCGTGTGCTAGCCTGACCGTCGCACAATACCAACGGGGATGGTGCCCATGAACACCCAAATGCCGTGCCCGCTGCCGGCGCGCGGCTGAACCATGCTGTTGCGCAAGATCATCCGTCACGTCCAGGAGCAAAGCCGGACCGCCATCGCGTACGCAGAGGAGGGCGAACTCAGCGAGGGGTCGCATTGGAAGACCGTGCTCGCGTTCTACCAGTCGAGCCAGGTCGCGCCATACCGCTCGGAGGACACGACGTACCGGGAACTGATGAACGCCGGTGATCTGAGTCTGATTCGGAACGAGAAGCTGCGCGATGCCCTGGCCAAGTACTACGTCACCGGAACCGGGCCGAATAACCTGTTCGTCCTGCAACTGGTGCCGGAGTATCGGGCGAACGTCCGTGGCAACACTCCGTCCCGGGTCTCGCGGCACATCTGGGCAAAGTGCTTTAGAGAATTGACCGGCGTCCAGCTCGAAACGCTGCTCGATTGCGAATCGCCGGTGAGCGACGCTACCGCACAGGCCATCCTCGACTCGTACCTAGCAGTACCCGGGCTGTTGTCCGAGCTGCGCTTCTGGATCACGACGCAGGAAACAGGTATCGCCTTGCTCGGCGGCGTTCGAGGCTCGGCGGAGGTGCTCGCGCAGCGGGTACGGGATGAGCTCGGGAAGTGACGCATTGCGAGTCTGTTCGAGCGTCCGAATCAACGCCCGGGAGGGACGATCTGGTCACTCGCCCGACCTTCCGGTCGATGCGGTGGGTGATTTGGAAATCGCGGCAAGAATGCCGGCCAGGATGCGCGTGGGGGACGGCGGGCATCCAGGCACCACGACATCCACGGGAATCACGTTCGCGACGGCGCCGCAGCTGGCATAGCTCGTACCGAAGATTCCACCGCAAGCACCACAGTCGCCCACTGCAACCACCAGTTTGGGGTCCGGGGTGGCGTCGTACGTGCGACGGAGCGCAACCTCCATGTGGCGCGACACCGGGCCCGTGACCAGCAGCAGGTCCGCGTGGCGCGGACTGGCAACGAAGCGGATGCCAAGCGACTCGATGCTGTAGATCGGGTTGCACAGCGCATGGATCTCGAGTTCGCAGCCATTGCAGGAGCCTGCATCGACTGCGCGGATGCACAGCGCGCGACCGAGCACTGTGCGGATACCCGCTTCCAATGCCTCGCGCACGCGCAGTTCGTCAGCCGGAGCCGGTGGGGCTTCGGTGACGAGGCCGGTCTTCAATATCTGTTGCAGGGTCTTGAGCATGTGCCGGGATCAGAGGTCGTGACCGCTGTAGGACAGATTGAACGACTTGTTGATGAGCGGAAAGTCGGGAACGATGTTGCCGATGATCGCGTGCTCGAGCGCGGGCCAGTTGTGCCAGGACGGGTCCTGCGGATGACAGCGCAGGATGCTCCCGTCCGCTCCTGCCTCCAGGCCCACGACCACGGGTCCGCGCCACGCCTCGATGAGTCCGACACCGACTGCTCCGGCCCGCGGTACGGTCACGGCGATCACGTACTCGCCGGACGGCAGCGCACGCAGGATTCGCCGCACGATGCGCACCGACTCGACGAATTCTTCGAAACGGAGGGTGACTCGGGCCAGCACATCACCGCCCAGCTGTACGGACCGGCGCACCTCCAGCTCGTCATAGGGCGCGCACGCCGCGTCCACGCGCAGGTCGAGCAGCTGGCCGCTTGCTCGTCCGGCGAGGCCGACGAGCCCGAGCCAGGCGGCGAGTTCCGGCAGCACGGCGCCCGCTCCAGCGAACCGATCCCGCAGGCCGGTGTGCTCGTCGTAGATACCGCGCAGTGCCGACACGTCATCGGTGAGTTGAACCATGCACGCATCGAGCGCTGCGGCACCGGCCGGAGCGAGGTCGTGGCGCGTGCCGCCCGGCACGACGAAGTCGAGCAGGTAGCGTTGTCCAAGCGCCTGTTCGGTTGCACGCAGCAGTTGCTCCTTCAGGCGCGAAAACTGCGCGAGCCCGAAGGCGAATCCGGCATCATTGCCGAGCGCACCGAGGTCGCCGAGGTGGTTGGCGATGCGCTCCAGTTCGAGCGCCAGCGCCCGCAGCCACGACGCTCGCCGTGGCACCGCGGTCCCCGTCATGTCCTCGAGTGCCTGGCAATAGGCCCACGCATAGGCCACGCCCGAGTCACCGGACACCCGCGCCGCGAGGCGGTGTCCGTCGAGGATCGGCTGTTCGGTGAAGCGTCGCTCAATGCCCTTGTGCGCGAAGCCCAGGCGTTGCTCTAGCCGCAGCACCTTTTCACCCACCACGGAGAAACGGAAGTGGCCGGGCTCGATGATGCCGGCATGCACCGGGCCGACCGCAATCTCATGGACGCCATCGCCCTCGACCCGCACGAACGCGTAATCGTCGAGCGGAGACTGAGGTGACGAGGGCATCGGGTCGGCGGACAACGGGAACGCGTCCGCGGGCCATGCGGCATGGCGCAGCCAGGGCCGGGTGTCCCGCTCAGTCGATCGCAGGCCACACAGATCGAACACGGCCCGCTGCATGCGGCTGGCTGATGGGAACACGTCCTCGACGCCGGGGTACTGTCGGGTGCCGTCCGCGATCGGAACGCTGATCAAGAGTACGCGCGGTGGTGCGATGGCCACTGCATGGAGCGTGTCGCACTGCCCGACCCGATTCGTGCCCCAGAGCGCGAGCAATCGTCCCCCGGCGGCTGCAATGTCCTGCGCCAGGTCACGCCACTCGAGCGGGTCGACCACGAGTTGTGAGATGGCCGCTCCGTCATGAGTCGACGTCGCCCGAGTCATCCAGCGCGAGAGGCTCACGTCATTGCCCCACGATCATGCTGGCCGCGGCTCGATACCATTCGGCGAGGTACGGAGGGATGTACAGGCCGAGGAGCAATACCAGCGCCAGGTGCGCGAACACCGGCAGGAGGGCCGGCTGATGCGGCAGGCGCCGCCCCGTCGATTGACCGAGCACCATCGATTGCACGCGGCTGAAGACTGCCGCGAATGCCACGCCCAGGGCCAGCAGCAGGATCGGGGTGGCCCACGGCTCCTGTTTCATCGCGGTGGTCAGGATCAGGAACTCGCTGGCGAACACGCCGAAAGGCGGGAACCCGAGGATCGCAATCGAGCCGAGCATGAGGCCCCAGCCGATCGTGGGATTGAGTGCCAGCAGTCCGCGGATGTCTTCGATCTTCTGCGAGCCGGTCTTCTGGGCTGCATGACCCACCGCAAAGAAGATCGCCGACTTGGTCAGCGAATGCACGGTCATGTGCAGCAGGGCGGCAAAGTTGGCGACGGCTCCGCCCATCCCGAAGGCGAAGGCGATGATGCCCATGTGCTCGATCGACGAGTAGGCGAACAGCCGCTTGATGTCGCGCTGTCGCCAGAGGAACAGGGCTGACAGCACGACGGAAAGCAGCCCGAAGACCATCAGGATCTTCGACGGCAACGACGACTGCAGCGCTCCCTCCACCAGGATCTTGCAGCGCACCACGGCGTACATCGCAACGTTGAGCAGCAGGCCCGACAGTACGGCGGATACCGGCGTCGGACCTTCCGCATGCGCATCCGGCAACCAGTTGTGCAGGGGCGCGAGCCCGACTTTCGTGCCGTAGCCCACGAGCAGGAAGGCAAATGCCAGCCCGAGCACCGTGGGCTCGAGATCGCCCTTCACGGCCGCCAGGTGCGTCCACAGCAGCGCGCTGACACCTTCGGCGCCGAGAACCTTCTCTGCAGCGAAATACAACAGGATCGTACCGAACAGCGCCTGTGCTATGCCGACGCCGCACAGAATGAAATACTTCCAGCCGGCCTCGAGGCTCGCCGGAGTCCGGTACAGCGTCACCAGCAGCACGGTCGACAGCGTCGCCGCCTCGAGCGCCACCCACAGCAGGCCCATGTTGTTGGTCGTGAGCGCCACCAGCATCATCGTCATGAAGAGCTGATACATAGAGTGGTAGAGCCGCAGCCGCCCCTGGCTCAGGCGGCCGTGCTCGGTCTCGATCCTCATGTAGGGCCGCGAGAAGATCGCCGTCGTCAGGCCCACGAATGCGGTCAGCGTCACGAGGAACACGTTGAACGGGTCCAGGAAGAACTGCTCGTTCGCCGCCGTCAGGTTGCCCTCGTTGATCACCCGCACGGTGACCGCCACTGCTGCGAGGAAGGTACCGAAGCTCAATGCGATGTTGATCTCGGCGGCACGCGGACGTGCACCCCACACGGCGAGCAGCACTGCCCCGAGCAATGGAGTCAGCAGCAGCACTGCAAACTCCACCTACTGGTCCTCCTTGAGCGATTCGAGGTTCTGCAGGTCGAGGCTGTCGAACTGCTCGCGAATCTGGAAGAAAAACACCCCGAGAACCAGCATCGCGACCAGCACGTCGAGCGCCACGCCGAATTCCACGATCATCGGCATGCCGTAGGTGGCGCTCATGGCGCCGAAGAACAGGCCGTTCTCCATCGACAGGAATCCGACCACCTGCGACATGGCCTTGCGGCGCGTGATCATGGTGATGAACGCGAGCAGGATGACCGCCACTGCAATCCCCAATGAATTGCGGGTCGCAGTGCTCGCGAGCTGGGCGATCGGCTGGGCGAGGCCAAAGGAGAACACCACGGTGACGAGCCCGATGAGCATCGTGCCCGGCACGTTGAGCAGCGGTTCGCTGTCCCACTGCACGTTCAAGCGCTTGATGAGCGCGTGCAGCAACCACGGCAACGCAATGACCTTGAGCCCGAGCGTCAGCGCCGCGGAGACGTACAGGTGATTCTGTCCGGTGCGCCAGGCGAGCAGCATCGTGGCGATGAACAGCATGGCGCCCTGCAGCGCCAGGAGATTGACGAGCGCCACTATGCGTCGCTGCGCGAGCATGGCGAACGACAGCAGCAGCAGGATCGCAGCGCAGGCGTTGAGCAGTTGCAGGTCCAATGGCGTGTGCTGCATGCCTCAGGCTCCCAGCAGCAGGTGCACGAGCAGGCCCAGCACCGCGAACATGAACGCGGTGGCCATGAACTCGGGTGCGCGGAACACGCGGAACTTGGCGGAAACCGTCTCCAGCAGTGCAAGCCACAGGCCGGCGACGGCAAGCTTCGCCAGCAGCGCCGGGATCGACCAGGCCAGCGCGCCAATCCCGGTCTCGCCGATGGACGCGCCCCACGGCACGAACAGCGCAAAGCCAATGCAGGCGTAATTGAACAGCTTCAGGGCAGCGGCCCACTCCATCAGCGCGAGATGCCGCGCGGAATACTCGAGCAGCATCGCCTCGTGGATCATGGTGAGTTCGAGGTGCGTCGCCGGATTGTCCACTGGAATGCGGGCATTCTCCGCGAGCAGCACCATGGTGAAGGCGACCGCCGTGAACGCGAGGCTCGGATACAGGGCGAGCGGCTGAACCATGAGCCGTTCCGCGATCAACGGCAGGGCCGTGGTCGCGGAAATCAGCGAGGCAACGAAGATGATCATCAGCAGCGCCGGCTCGGCGAGGAAACCGATCATCATGTCCCGCCGCGCGCCGAGCGTGCCGAATGCGGTACCGATGTCCATCGCAGCAAGCGACATGAAGACACGCGCGATCGCCAGGAGACCCACCAGCGCGATTGCGTCGGCCGCCGAACGAAAAGGCAGGCCCGTGCCCATCGAGGGAATCACCGCCGCTGCGGCAACCATCGCGCCGAACACGACATACGGCGCCATGCGGAACAGCGGTGACGCGCTTGCCGCGATCACGGCATCCTTGTGGAACAGCTTGCGAATGCCGTGGTAGGGGAGCAGCACGCTCGGTGCGCGCCGGTTCTGCAGCCAGGCGCGGCACGCGTTGACCCAGCCGAGGAACAGCGGGGCAAGGAGCAGTGCTGCGAGCACCTCCAGGAACTGCGTGAGCCAGGCAACCGCGCTCACAGCATCACCGCGAGCAGCACCACCAGGGTGATGAAGCTGTATGTCAGGTAGACCGAGATGCGGCCTTGCTGCAACCAGGCCACGGAGTTTGCGGCCCGCTGCAACAGTCCGGCGATCGGCAGGTAGACCACTTTCCAGAACCGGTCACTGACCTTGACCCGGTAGCGTGGCGCCAGGTCGAGCGGCGAGGGCAGTTCTCGCTCCATTTCGAAGAATGAAACGAAGATGTGGCGGATCGGCTGGCCAAAGCCCTCGGCCGTGTCCTGCATGCGCGGATCGAGCCGCCCGAAGCCACAGTCCCAGGTCGGGGCTCGACGCACGGGGCGACGGTACACGATGCGCACGATCAGGAAGGTCGCCGCAACCACCGCGACGATGACCGCCAACAGGACCAATGGGGCGTACGACACTGCCCGCTCGGTCAACGGCGCCAACATCCACCACGACTGACCTGCAAGGTTCGGTGCGGCACCCACCAGCTGCTCGGTCGCTGCGCCAAGCGCGTGAATCACCTGGTTGGGCAGCAGTCCCAACAGCACGCACCCGATCGCCAGCCAGACCAGGCCCGCCTTCTCGAATCCATCCACGTCGTGCGCAACGGCAAGCGAGGCTTCGCGAGGCTGCCCCAGGAAGACGATGCCGAAGAACTTCACCATGACGTAGCCGGCGAGTGCAGCCGCGAGCGCCACGATGGCGGCACCCAACGGCAGCAGCATGTTCACGAACGGTTGCGGCACTTCATGGGAAAACAGGAACGTCTGCAGCAGCAGCCACTCGGACACGAACCCGTTCAACGGCGGCAGGCCCGCGAGCGCGAGGACGCCCACCAGTGTCAGCCAGGCAGCCCACGGCATGCGGTGAATAAGCCCGCCGAGCCGGCCGAGATTGCGTTCGCCCGTGGCGTGCAGTACCGCGCCGGTGCCGAGGAACAGCAGGCTCTTCATGAACGCGTGGTTCAGGGAGTGATACAGAACCGCGATCAGCGCGAGCGCCGCGAGTTCGGTCATGCCTACGCCATGAAAAACGATGGCCAGTCCGATGCCGGTAAACAGCACGCCGACATTTTCGACCGATGAATAGGCGAGCAGACGCTTCATGTCCGTCTGCACCGCGGCGAAGACCACGCCAAAGATCGCCGTGGCCAGTCCCAGCGCCAGCGGGATCAGGCCCCACCACCAGAGTGGGTCGCCGATCAGGTCGAACGTCACTCGCAACACACCGTAGATGGCGGTCTTCAGCATGATGCCGCTCATGAGCGCCGACACGGGCGAAGGTGCCGCCGGGTGTGCTTCCGGGAGCCATACGTGCAGCGGCAGGAGCCCGGCTTTGGTGCCAAAGCCAAACAGCGCGAGCAGGAAGGCGGCGGTGGCCCACGGAGTCGACAGCGTGCTCTCGCGCATGGCGTCGAACGAGAACAACCAGGTGCCGCCCTGCATAATGCCGAAGCTCAACAGGATGGCGATTGCACCGACGTGTGCCATGAGCAGGTACAGGAATCCGGCGCTGCGAATTTCCGGGATGCCGTGCTGGGCGGTCACCAGGAAATAGGACGTCAGGGCCATCGTCTCCCACGCGACCATGAACGCGTAGGCGTCGTCGGCAACCAGCACGAAGCCCATGCTGGCGAGAAAGAGGTGGTACTGGAGGCCCAGCACCCCCGGTGCCGTTCCCTCACCCTTGCGGAAATAGCCAGCCGCGAACAGCGAGACACCGGCAGATGCGCTGCCGAGGAGGGCCAGGAACACGCGGGAAAGGTTGTCCAGCCGCACGTGCATGGGCAGGTCGGGCAAGCCGATGAGCAGGGTGCCGCGCTCGACCGGTGTGGCGAGGCTCAGGGCAGCCGCGATTGCAAGACAGGCACCAATGATCGCGCCGAGCGGAAACAACACTCGGCCGACCAGCGCGACGCTGTTCGGCCGCAGCAGTCCGGCAGCACCCACCACTGCCCAGCACGCGAGCAGCGCCAGGCAAATAGTCAGGGGCGAGTCGAACAGGGCCATGTCGCCATTCTACTCCAATGTAAATTGCATTATAATCATGGTCACATGACTTTGGCGCTGTAAGGAATTCGCTTGCCACTCGAGGATCGCACCGCCCGATTGACCGTGCTGATCGACCCCCGCAAGAAGGCGCTGCTCGAGCGCATCTGCGCGGAGCAGGACACCACGCCCTCGCAGGTCGTCCGGCAATTGATCAGGCGCTACATCGAGGACCAGACGGGCATGCCTTGGTCACCCGAGGAGCCTGACGTGGTCGAGCAGCGGGCCGGAAAGAGAAGTTGATGACCCGCAAGTCTGATCGTTTGCCGCAGCGAAGGCGCATCACGCGCTTGAAAGTGGCCTCGTCGCCGCCGGACGGTTGGGGATTGATGAGCCGGCAAGATGAGGACCTGCTGTCGCTGGGCGGACTCACGATCGATCCTGGCACGCTGGTGCGCGTGCTGGAGCCGACTGCAGCCGCGTCGGCCGTGCTGTGCCAGCGGCTGATGTCGGGCACGTACGACAAGCCCTTCCTGGTCGAAGACGACAAGCACCGCGCGCTGTGCTTCACGATCGACGGCAGCGTCCAGAGCGAGATGCGCATCGACGATCCGGACGCGCTCGTGAACGACTACACGCGCAAGATGATGGGATTCCTGCTGTTCTGTCCTGAGCCAGGACGCGTCCTCTTGATTGGGCTCGGTGGCGGGTCGCTGGCCAAATTCTGCAATCGCCACTTGCCGTCGACGCACGTCACGGCCGTCGAGATCGATGCGAACGTCATCGCATTGCGATCGCATTTCAAGATTCCTCCGGATGGCGCCGATCTGCGTGTGATCCACGGCGACGGCGCCCGCTATGTCGCGGACCTGATCGACGCCACGGAATTTCCTGATGTGCTGTTGGTCGATGCCTACGATCGCAATGGAATTTCGCCATCGATCGCGGAATACGAGTTCCTGGAGCACTCCCGTCGCATCCTCGGGGACAGCGGAGTGTTCGTGATGAACCTCGCGGCCCATGAATCGGCCAGCACGACACAGGTGGAGAGAATCCGCCACGTATTTGGCGACCCCGTCATTCCGGTCACCGTCGGGTGGGGCGGCAACATGGTCGTCTTCGCGGGGCCCGCTTTGCGCGATCGGCAGCGACTGGCTGCCGCCCCAGCGAACGCTCGTCGCCTGCAGAAAACCCTCGACCTCGACTTCCGGATCCTTCCGGATCTGGTGCGGAAGCACCTGCAGGAGGCGCAGCAAGCGCCGGCGCATCCTGATCCGGTTCAGTAACCCTGCAACAGGTGCGGCGTGAAGCAGCTCACCGACTGACTGTGTGGTCGATTCCTTGGCGGAAGCCTATCGAACCCGCGAGAATGTACCGATGATTTGCATCGCAACTCTCGCCCGGCATCTGCTGCCTCAGCGCGGCGGGCGCGCGCTTTGCGTCCTGACGGGCGCCGCACTTTTTCTTCAGGGCTGCAGCAACCAACCCCTGGAGCCGTGGCACACTGCGGCGCTGACGGAGGAGTATCGCGCGGCCAAGGCTGACGAGATTCGCGCCTTCGAGGACTACCTGCGTCTGGAAAACCGGTTGTTCGCGCAGCTCGAAACGAAAGTCTACGCGCGCACTGAGACCGGACCCGAAGGTGCGCTCCTGCGCTACAGCAAGGGCAGTGCCAGCGATCCGCAGGCTCGCGCGCCCAACTGGAACCGCAGCTTCGAACTGCCTGCCGCAGCGCCGGTCGGCGCAGTGCTGCTGTTGCACGGAATGTCGGACTCGCCATACAGCCTGCGAGCGCTGGGCGAGGAACTGAACAAGCGTAACTATTGGGTAGTCGGCCTGCGCCTGCCGGGTCACGGCACCGCGCCATCAGGACTGCTTGACGTGCGCTGGGAGGACATGGCAGCCGCTGTGCAACTGGCCGTCGGGCATCTCGCGCAGCAAGTCGGGAAGCAGCCGATTCACATCATCGGCTACTCGACCGGTGCGCCTCTTGCCCTCGATTTCACGCTCAATGCGCTGGACGGGCAGACCGCTCCGGTGCCGGCCAGCCTGGTCCTGATTTCACCGGCCATCGGCATTCACGCAGCTGCCGCGGCGGCCACGTGGAAGCGCCGGTTGGCCGTGCTGCCCGGTCTGGGCGACCTGGCCTGGCTGAACGTCGAGCCGGAGTTCGATCCCTACAAATACAACTCCTTCACGACCAATGCCGGCGAACAGGTACACCGTTTGACCAGATCCGTGTCCCGGCGCATTGCGAGCCTGGCGCGGTCGCAGCAAGCCGGCGCGTTGCCGCCGATACTGGTGTTCAAATCGAACGCGGACTCTACGGTGTCGACCGACGCCGTGGTCACGCGGCTGCTCGGTCTCCTCGATCCCCACCGGCACGAACTCGTGCTGTTCGACGTCAACCGTTACGCCGCCAAGTCCATGCTGCTGGTCGCGGACAGGGGGGCGTTGACCAACCGGGTGATGGGCGACAACCGGTTGCCGTTCGCGGTGACGCTGGTCACCAACGAGAACGAGGAGAGTGCCACGGTCGTGGCCCGCCATCAGGCGCCATTCTCGGCCGATGTGTCGCAGACGGAACCCCTGAACATGGCCTGGCCACCGGGCGTGATCTCCTTGTCGCACGTGGCGCTGCCGATCCCGCCGGACGATCCCCTTTACGGTCAGCGGCCGCCCGGCAACCGGGACATTCTCTTCCTCGGCCAGATGGCCATTCAGGGCGAGCGGGGCACGCTGGTGCTGCCCGCCGAATGGCTGCTGCGCCTGCGCAACAATCCATTCTATGAATACCTTGAATCACGGACGCTGGCGTGGATCGACAGCGCCGGTGGGCATCGCAACGACCGAGCGGAATTGTCGGCGCCCGCAGGGCAGGGCGCCGACGCGTCTCATTGAGCGGTCCGCGTCTCGATGATCAGGTCGAGCACGAAGTGCACTGTCGGTTCGCCGCCCGCCGCCGCGGCCTGCTCGAAGCGCTTGACCCGCACCACCTGTTGTTCGCCTGCTCTCGGCGTGTAGCCCTCGATACCCTCGGGCAGCGGCCGCCACTCGCCCGGTGCCCCGCTGGCGATACCGTTCTCGTCGAAGTGGCGATCGCGCACCATCAGGCAAGGGGGCGTTGACGGGGCCGGCGCCACGCACGGCTTTGTCGACACCTCGAGGAAAGCGCGCATGCCTGGGCCTCCGAAGCGGGTCTCCGGGGTCGGCGTGCCGCCGAACGTCAAGGTGCTGCCGTCCGCTGCCGCCAGCCGCAGCTGCGGCGCACCGGCCTCGCCTTCGACCGCAACCTGCAGGGTACCGGTCAGGAACCTGGCGAATGCGGCATCGGCGTCGGCCAACGGCGGCGGGCAGGCCATCATCGTTGAGATCGCCTGGCCGAGCTGCAGCTGCGTGGAGTCGAGCAGCTGGTAGCCGGCGCTGATGCGATTGCAGCTGCCGGTCACGCCGAGCCGGCCGTCGCCGAACTCGACGCCCAGCGGCTGGTCCGCTGCCGGGAAGAATGCGGCGATCGACTGGCCCGTGGCATTGGTCGCCGACGTGAGCTGCCACTGGTACGCGACCAGGGTCGCGGCCGTGTCAGGCGTGGGCGTGGCAGCGGCGGGGCCGGCAGGCGCCGACGCAACGGCAGGCCCAGTCGCAGCCTCCGGTGCCGGTGATTCGGGCGGCGTGCTCCGGGCACAGCCGGCCACGCACAGTGCCGCGACAACGAGAGCAAGACGATAGGGGCGATGCAGGGACATGGGCGTACTCCGCTCGAAAGGTTGACCATGGAAGCGCACCGGCTTCCGGGCAGGATCACAAACTGGCGTGCAACGACACGCAAGGCGCAGATTCAAGGGTTCATCCCCGGCACGGACTCGGAGATCGAAATCGCCGGTGCGGCCGGCCAGGTTCGCGTAGCGCACGATGTTGATCGTGCAGCTGTTGCTGAGCAGGTGGTAGAACTCCGGACGATCGGCCAGCTGGTTGATGCGCTCGAGGTAGACCTGCAACAGCTTGCGCGCGCTTTCCGCGGGCACCCGCAGGCGGTAAACGTACACGTCTTCGTCGCGGAAATTCGTGCGGACGCCCACGAGGTCGCGCTCTTCGCCCACTACGTAGATCAACTCGTACTTCTTGAAGAGCGAGGCGAGCGGGTCAAAGCCCTCATGCACCTCCGGCCGCGTTTCGATGGAGACATTGAGCGGGGGCGCGTTGTCGAAGATGAACTCACGAACGTGTGGCCCACGGGCCCCGGCATCCAGTACGAGATGAAGAAATCGAGCCCGGTCAGGTGCGACAACGACACCTCGCGCTCTTCGTAGCGCACCGTGAAATCGTCCCGGCTGCGGTAGTCGAAATCGCGCACTCCGCTGATGTGCACGCGATCACCATCGATCGTGGCACGGGGCATGACCGCGACGTCCTGCCGCCACTCACGATCGTGAGACGGCCGGATGAAGCTCCAGCCGACAAGAACGGCGAGATAGAGCCCGGCGAATACCCACCTCATGCGCGGCCGGCGCGTAACCCACAAGGCCCAGATGCCGAACGCCGCAAACGCGACGGCGAGCCCGATCCGCAATCCTGCCCAGGGCAGCGGCGAAAAGTAGATTGCGAGACTGGCCCAAGTGACGACTAATGCCAGGAATAGGAACTTGATCCCTTGCAGCAGCCGGCCGGGAATCTTTCGCAGCCAGCCAGCCCGGACGCGGTCCGGTCGCGATTCAGTCGGCGTCATAAGCGGGGCGCGACGGCATTCTGCGGCTGCGGCGCCATCGAGCTGGCGATATCGACCCAGCCGCCACCCATTGCCTGGTACA